>CAJKMT010000006.1 GCA_905201055.1 uncultured Sutterella sp.
GGACCCCCCTCCCTCCCCTCCAAGGCCCCTTGCCAAGCCGCGGACAAAATTGGTCTTTCCCATTCCCAGGCCACCGTAAAGGGCAATCACTTCACCGCCTGACAACTGGGCCGCCAGCTTTTCCCCTATCAGCTCGGTTTGGGCCGGAGAACGGCTTTCCACACAAATTTTTCCGCTCATCAGAACAGCCCTTCAATCACGCCGTCAGCGGTAACGTCAATTTTCTCCGCCGCCGGCACCTTCGGCAGTTTCCAAAATTTAGGCATTGCCGCACTGGTGCTTTTTTCCATTATTTTCTTTAACAGAAGTTCAAACCGCTACCTTCGCATGAGTTCTATTGTCATCGGCCTTGCGATCGGTTACGCCGTCTCCTGGATGTGCGGTATGGTGGACTTTTCTTCTGTTAAAAGCTACGGCGGTTTCAATATTCCAATTCCCTTTAAGTATGGCGTTTCTTTTGACTGGGGTGCCATCATCGGACTGGCTCTTGTTTACCTCATTACTGCGATTGAAGCCTACGGTGACGTTACTGCCAACTCCATGATTTCCGGGCAGCCTTTCAGAGGCGATCAATTCATGAAGAGAGCTCAGGGCGGTATTTTGGCCGACGGGTTCAATTCCATGATTGCCGGCATGCTCAATTCCTTCCCCAATTCCATCTTTGCTCAAAATAACGGCATGATTCAGCTGACGGGCGTTGCAAGCCGTTATGTCGGTTATTTCATTGCGGGCTTCTTGGTTTTGTTGGGACTTTTCCCCGCCATCGGACTGGTCTTCTCACTGATGCCCGATCCGGTTTTAGGCGGCGCCACGCTTTTGATGTTCGGTACCGTTGCCGCTGCCGGCATGCGCATTATTGCCAGCCAGCGCATTGACCGTAAAGCCATTTTGGTGATTGCTTTAAGTTTCTCGTTCGGTTTGAGTGTGGAACTCGTTCCTGAAATCCTCAGCCAGTTCCCTGAAACGCTGAGAAATATTTTTGCCTCAGGCATCACCACCGGCGGCCTCACTGCCATCGTGGCCAACACGCTCATCCATATTGAAGAGTACGAAGATAACAAAGAAGATTAATTTCTTAATTTTCGATTTCAAAGAACTGAAGCAACACCTTAACGCTCCCTTGAAAAATCCAGGGAGCGTTTTTTCTGAATGTTTTCTGCGAAAAAACAGTTTGCTTCGACATTCATCTCGATAGCGCTTAAGGTATTTCGCCTACAGCGGCGTCGTTAAAAGATCGCTTAAAACCGTTATACTTTCTAAATTCGCTTAATTAATTGTGATTGGATAGCACTATGCGTGAAACTTACTCTCCGCAAATCGTTGAAGCTGAGGTACAGGCTGCTTGGAAAAAAGCAGATGTCTATCATGCTCACGAACATGCTAAAGACAAGAACGGTAAAGAAAAACCCAAATTCTATGTCTTGTCCATGCTGCCCTACCCGAGCGGCAAGCTGCACATGGGTCACGTCCGCAACTACACATTAAACGACGTGATGTACCGCTACCTTCGCATGAAGGGCTACAACGTCATGACCCCGATGGGTTGGGATGCCTTCGGTCTGCCTGCTGAAAATGCCGCCATTAACCACGGCATCGCTCCGGCCAAGTGGACGTTTGACAACATCGCTGAAATGAAAAACCAAATGCAGCCTTTGGGACTTGCGTTTGACTGGAGCCGCGAAGTTGCCACCTGCACTCCCGAGTACTATCGCTGGAACCAGTGGATGTTCCTGAAGATGTTGGAAAAGGGCATCTGCTACCGCAAAACCCAGATCGTCAACTGGGACCCGGTGGATAAGACCGTATTGGCCAACGAACAGGTTGTCGATGGTCGCGGCTGGCGTTCCGGCGCTGTCGTTGAAAAGCGCGAAATCCCCGGCTACTACCTCGGCATTACCCAATACGCCGATGAACTGCTCAAGGATTTGGATATTCTTAAAGGCTGGCCCGAACAGGTCCGCAGCATGCAGGAACACTGGATCGGTAAGTCTGTCGGTGTGAAACTTGCATTCCCCTACACAATTGACGGCAAGGAAGAAAAGCTTCAGGTCTTCACCACCCGCGCCGATACGCTGATGGGTGTCACCTTTGTGGCCGTGGCCGCCGAACATCCGCTCGCTAAGCGCCTTGCTCAAGACAATCCCCAGGTCGATGCCTTTATTAAGGAATGCGCCAAGGGCGGCGTGAGCGAAGCTGATCTCGCCACGCGTGAAAAAGAAGGCGTCCCGACGGGCTTTTGTGTCAAGCACCCGCTCACTGGCGAAGATGTCCCTGTTTGGGTCGGCAACTACGTGTTGATGAGTTACGGTGAAGGCGCCGTCATGGGTGTGCCTGCTCACGATGAACGTGATTTTGCTTTCGCCAAGAAATATGGCTTACCCATCAAACAAGTGGTCGGTATGGCCGGAAAGACTTACTCGACGGATGCCTGGCAGGAATGGTATGCCGACAAGAGCGATGCTACACAATTGGTGAATTCCGGCGAGTTTGACGGTCTGACTGTACATCAAGGGATTGACAAAATTGCCGATGCGCTCGCCGCCAAGGGCCTTGGTGAAAAGCAAACGCAATTCCGCATCCGCGATTGGGGTATCAGCCGTCAGCGCTACTGGGGCACGCCGATTCCGATCATCAACTGCCCGCACTGCGGTCCAGTGCCTGTTCCCGAAAAGGATCTCCCGGTTGTTTTGCCGACCGATTTGGTTCCGGACGGCTCGGGCAACCCGTTGAATAAGTGCGAATCTTTCCTCAAGTGCAAGTGCCCGGTCTGCGGCGGTGACGCCACCCGTGAAACCGACACAATGGACACGTTCGTGGACTCTTCATGGTACTTCATGCGCTACTGCTCGCACGACTGTGACACCGCCATGGTGGATGATCGCAACGATTATTGGGCTCCGGTGGATCAATACATCGGCGGCATCGAACACGCCGTGCTGCACCTGCTCTACGCCCGATTCTGGACAAAGGTGATGCGTGACCTGGGACTGGTGAAGTTTGACGAACCCTTCACCCGCCTCTTTACACAAGGCATGCTTACCGCCGAGTGCTACTACCGTGAAATGCCTGACGGCAAGAAGCGCTGGTACTACCCGGATGAAATCGAAATTTTCTACGACGAAAAAGCCCGTCCGGTACGCGCCATTGCCAAGGATGACGGATTGCCCGTCACCATGGGCGGCGTTGAAAAGATGAGTAAGTCGAAGAACAACGTCGTGGAGCCGAAGACCATCATCGATAAGTTTGGCGCCGATACCGCCCGCAGCTTTGTGATGTTTGCAGGTCCCCCCGATCAGTCCGCTGCCTGGAGCAATTCCGGTGCCGAAGGCACCTATCGCTTCCTGCGCAGACTTTGGAACTGGTGCTTCAAAAATAAGGAGGCGATTGCCCGTGCCGCTGGCGTTGACGTCAGTGTCTTGAGTCCGGCTCAAAAGAATCTGCGCCGCGACATCTACACTTCGCTCAAACAAGCGACCGCTGACATTGATCGTATGCAGTACAACACGGTTGTGTCTGCAACGATGAAGATGCTCAATTCGCTTGAAGCTGCCAAGTTCGAAGAAAGCGCCGGTACTGATGCCGTGCTTAAGGAATGCGCCGGCATTTTGATCCGTACGCTTTATCCGATTGCGCCGCACATCACGACGCAGCTGTGGCAAGACTTGGGCTTTGAAGCAGAAATGGGGGCTATTCTCGATGCACCCTGGCCTGAAGTGGATGAAAAGGCGTTGGTTGCCGACGACATGACTCTCGTCGTTCAGGTCAACGGCAAGCTTCGCGGCTCTGTCACTGTTTCAGCTCAAGCCACAAAGGAAGACATTGAGAAGGCGGCTTTGGAAAACGAAAATGTGAAGAAATTCACCGAAGGCAAGACGATCCGCAAGATCATTGTCGTGCCGAAGAAACTCGTTAATATCGTCGCAGCCTGATTGAGGCTTTAAAGAAACTTTTGAGTCCCGAGACCGCCAAGGTTTCGGGACTTTTTTGCCCTATAATGAGCCTATTGTTTCTGCATTTCTGATTGGAATTTGATTATGGCTTTGGCCCGACGCTCATTTCTTTTCTCTGCGCTTGCTTTGTCTGTGATGGCAAGCGGTTGCGGTTTTCATCTGCGCGGACAGACGACGCTGCCTTTTGAAACACTCTACGTCGATATGCCCGTCAACGACAAAATTGCCGCCAATATCAGACGACTGATTGCCGCGTCAACCAATGTGACCATTGTCCCTCAAGCGGCTCAAGCCGATGCCATTTTGGAATTGGTTTCTTCCGGTCGTCACCGCGACGTGGTTTCCGTGAACATGCAGGGCGAAGAACGTGATTACGAACTTACGCTTAACATGACTTTCCGTTTGGTTGATCCCGACGGAAACGAATTCTTCCCGCCCACGACCTTCACTGCCTCGCGGACGATGTATTACAACGACGATGAATACTTGTCCAGAACCGCTCAAGAAGAAATCCTTTACTCGGAAATGCAGCAAAATCTGATCAATCGCTTGCTTGCACGCATGTCTTCGGTCGAACCAATCGTAACGGATGAATATTAGAAGCGAAGACTTGGGGAACCTGCTTGAGAAAGAAAAAACTCAAGGTGTGCTGTCTCCCCTTTGGGTAATTGTTGGCGAAGAGCCCCTTTTGGCTCTTGAGGCCGGCGACGCTTTAAGAAACGCCGCCAAAGAGCTCGGCTATTCTGAAAGAGTGGTGCTCGCCTTAAGTTCAGTCAGTGACTGGTCGCCTTTAATTGATGCCGCGACCTCCGTCTCACTCTTTGATGATAAAAAAATCATCGAACTGCGTTTTTTGTCCTCCGGTCCCGGTATCAAAGGTGCCAAGGTGTTGGCACAATTTGCCGAGCTGGTTCCTCAGATTGACTCCACTGTGACGCTCGTTCATCTGACGCAGGCCGACTACACCACGCAGAAAGCCAGTTGGTTCAAGGCTCTGGCTGCCAACGGCAACGTGATCTCCTGTCAACCCATTGCGCGTGCTCAATACCCGAATTGGATTCGTGAGCGGCTGCGCCGTCAGGGACAAAGCATGCAGGAATCGGCATTGACATTTTTTGCCGAACAGACCGAAGGCAATCTGATGGCAGCCAAGCAGGAACTCATGAAGCTTGAGCTTCTTTACCCCGGGAAAGAATTAACGCTTCGCGAAGTTGAAGACTGTGTCATGAATGTTTCGCGCTACAGCATTGAAGATTTGCTTGAAGCCATCGCCCAAGGCGATGTTGCCAGAACGGCGCGCACAGTCAACGGCATGCAGTCCGAAGATGAACCGATGCCCTTTATTTTGGTGCGTTTGAGCAGTTTTCTGCGCGATACGCTTTCCCTTACGGTCAACCGTCAGGCACAAGTGATGCCGTCGGTAAGACAGCTTGCCACCCAGCTTGCACGCCGATCAACACCGGCGAAAAACACCAATATGCTCGCTCGCTGCGCCGACCTCGACCGTTTGGCCAAAGGGTTAACTGTACAAAACCGAGATGACGTGTGGTCTGAACTCAAAACACTGTGTGTGTTTCTCGCTCATGTCTCCACTAGGAAATAATTGCCATGCCTGTTTATCACTTCTTTGCGGTTTGTCCGCGCACTCTTGAGCCGATCCTTGCTGAAGAATTACAGTCGCTCGGCGCTCAAAACACTAAGGTGAATGCCGGCGGAGTTCTCTTTGAAGGTCCGCTGCAATTGGCTATGGCTGCCTGTTTAAGAAGTCGCTATGCAAGCCGCATTCTGCTTCGCATTGCCACTCGTCAATACTATGACAGTCATGACATCTACGACATGGCTCACGTGTTGCCCTGGGAACGGTTTTTTGATCCTGATGCCAAAATCCGCGTTGACGTCACCGCACATCGCTCGCCTCTGGAGAGTTTGGATTTCACCACGCTTCGCATCAAAGACGGCATCTGTGACCGATTCCGTGAAGGATGCGGAAAGCGCCCGAGTATTGAAAAGAGTAACCCTGATGTCCGCATTCACGCTTTTATCAACGAGCGCTACTGCACCTTTTATCTGAATTTATCGGGTGAACCGCTCTTTAAACGCGGCTGGCGTGTAGAAAAGGGCGAGGCGCCGTTGAAAGAAAACATGGCCGCCGGCCTTTTAGCCCTCTCCGGCTGGACTCCTGATCAGCCGCTGCTCGATCCTTTCTGCGGCTCCGGAACCATCGCTATTGAAGCGGCTCAAATTGCCTGCGGCATCGCACCGGGACTGAATCGCTCTTTTGCGTTCGAAAAACTTCACATTTTCGACATGGAGCTCTGGGACGAAATGAAAGAAGACGCAAAGGCCGAGGTCAATCTTCATGCGTCGGTTCAGATTCGCGCAAGCGATATTTCTACGATTGTCGTCGGCAAGGCGCAGGCCAATGCTCAGCGGGCCGGATTACAAAAACTTCTGGACGACGGTCGTTTGAGTTTCTCTCAGTGTGACGCCCGTCAGGTTGAAGCGTTTGCACCGTCCGGCCTCATTGTGACCAATCCTCCTTACGGCGAACAATCCAATCCGAAGAGTGCCACGGTTGCTTCAATGATGAAAAATGTGGCTGACAACCTTAAAAAGCAGTTTTCGGGGTGGACCGCCTGGATGCTTACAAGTGACCGCAAATTGCCGAGTCAAATGCGCCTGTCCGAATCGCGAAAGATAGTCATCTACAACGGACCGCTCGAATGCCGCTTCTTTAAATTTGACATGGTCAGGGGTTCGTTCAGATCAAAAAAAGAGACACCTAAACCCGAGTAAAGAGGAAAACACCGGACTTTTAACGCCATCAAATAACTGATGGCGTTTTGGTATCGGCGAACATTATTTGAAACGCTTATTTGTTTTCGGCATCCTCCAGTCCCTTGGCTACGATTTCAGAGAGTTCAACAATATCCATGCCCGAGAGCACCTTATCGTCACTCATTGCGCTTTCAAACATCGTGAGACAGTGAGGACAGCCGACAGCAACCGTCGAGGCTGATTTGCGTAAATCGGTTAACCGGATGAAGTTAATCTTCTTGGTAGAACTTTCCATCCACATTTGCCCGCCGCCGGCACCACAGCACATGGCATTTTTACCGCGTTGAAGATTTTCGACACGATTGATGCCTTTAATCGCATCGAGAATCTTCCGAGGCGTTCCGACACTGTTGTTGTAGCGAGCCATATAACAGGGATCATGAAAGACAATTTTTTCAGCCTGCTTAAGTTCCGGCTTAATGCGTCCGGATTCCAACAACTGCAGAATCAATTGCGTATGGCTGATCACTTCAAACTGTCCGCCTTCAAATTGAGGGTACTCATTTTTCAGCGTATTAAAACAATGCGGACAATGCGCAAGAATTCTCTTGAACTGATACTTGCGAAGGTTTTCAATGTTTTCCATTGCCGCCAATTGGAAGGTATATTCCTCCCCGCTTCGACGGGCAAAATCACCGTGACAGCGCTCTTCCTGCATGACAGCAAAAGAAACGCCGGCAGCATTTAAAATTTTGACCATTGAACGGGCAATCTTTTGGGCACGACGGTCATAAGAGGCAGAACACCCCACCCAGTAGAGATAATCAACAGGCTTTCCTTCTGTAGCAATCGGCACATTCAACCCTTTTGCCCAGTCAAGTCGGGAAGCCGGGTCCATCCCCCAAGGATTGCCGACACTTTGAGTGTTTTGGAGAGCTTTCGTTAAACCGGCAGGAAATTCTCCCAATTCAAGCGCCAAGTGTCTGCGCATATCCACAATCGTAGACGGCAAATCCAAACGGGCAGGACACGCCTGCATACACGCTCCGCATGTGGTGCAGCTCCAGAGCGCTTCTTTGCTGACGATCTCTCCGACTAATGTTTTTTCGCTGGGGTGATGCAGACGTTTTTTAAGACTCATCACCAAGGCCTTGGGATCAAGCGGAGCGCCGGAGCGCAAGGCAGGACAAACTTCAGAGCAGCGACCGCATTCTGTGCAGGCATCAAAATCCAGACGCTGTTTCCAAGTAAATTGATTGAAATCCGACACACCGAAGGATTCCTGCTCTTCAATATCCTCAATTTTGGCCAATTGTCCCTTGGGAGCCAGCTTTCTCCAATAAATATTGGTCGGGGCCTTAAACATGTGACCGAAGAAAGTGAATGGAATCAGCGCAACAAAAATCAATGCGCCGGCTCCATGCACGAGCCACCAGGTAAAGTGAGCACCATGAAGCTGTTCGGGGGTAAACATCTCTTGAAATACCAGACTGAAGGCATAGCCCACCGGTGAATACACCGCCCATTCGGGTTGCTGAGAAGCCAAGCGTAGCCCCTCAACGATAAAACCGGTGAAAACAATGACAGCCAAAGAGGTCAGAATCCAGGCAAAACGCCAGGAACGCTCAAGTTTTTTCCCTTTAACAGCAAAACGTCTGACAGCAGCCACTGCCAAAGCAATTAAGGTAAAGAGACCGGCAAGATCCAAGACAAACTTATAGACGAGATAAATATTTCCTTTAAGCAGCCGAGCGTCAAAAAGGTAATGAGCAATGTCCCAATCGAGAACTGCCGTTGCGGTCCCAAAGAAAAGAAATACAAAACCCCAAAAGAGGAAAAAGTGAATAAGACCGCCCGGTGTCTTCAGTAAGCGGCGATGCATAAAGGCATCACGCCAGACTCCCAGCCAGCGATCTTTTTTGGCACTGGGCAACTCCAATTTTTTCCCTGCGCGCCACAAACGGATACATTGGCAGATACCAATTACACAAACCAATGCAGCAAGCAAACCGGCCACATAAACACCAATTTCCGCCCAAAAGGGAATATTCCAAAAAGCAGGGCGAATCGGCATGGATTCCATATCTCTGTCCTTTAATATTTAATGGATGACCACACTTTATCAAGCCGTTTGACGCTGACAGGCATCGGTGTACGTAATTTCTGAGCAAACAGAGACACTCTGAGCTCTTCGATCATCCAACGGAATTCTTCCAATCGACTGTCCGTGACACCTTTTCGAGCAGCAAGCTCCCTTTCATACATCGTCACGAAACGAGTCACATCACGCATTTTCTGCGCATCTTTGTCAGGCTCATCACGCCGTTTTTCCAATCTCACTAGCACGGCATTGAGGTAGCGAGGATAGTGCGAAAGATGCGAGTAGCCAATTTTAAGCAAAAAGTCTTTGAAAAACAGACTCTTTAACTGATGCTCCACATCTTCAAGAACCCACTTGTCAGAGCAAGTCTTCAGTTTCTTGGTGACGTTCCCGGTCAATGACACGATTTCCCCCAATAATCGGGAAATATCCTGAGCGATGAGATTAAGTTTGCCTTTTGCTTCCTGACGCCGGACTTCAAACTGCTCTTGATTCGCCGGCAAAGGTTCAAACAGTGCACACTGCATGAGCGAGGCGTCAATGACAGCCTCCCGCATTGTTTCGAAACTCTCAAACACATCGGCAAGCGGCTCCAACATCGAGGCCTGCATCTGCACGTTTTGCAGCGTTTTCAGATTTTTTTCAAGATAGCGAATTTGCTCACGCAGCTGCAGCTTAAATAAGCGCAAAAGCCCCTTGCGATGCTGTCGCGCTGCCTCATCGGGACTATCGAAAACTTCAAGCAAACAGTGCGTTTTACAGTCCACCAAAGCGGGATGCCCGATCAGAGATTGCCCCTTACGTTTGATTTCCATGATGTCAGGCAATTCACCGAAATTCCATTCGACAATTTCCTGTTCACCTTCATGAGAAATTTCGTTATCCTGGGCAGCAACTTCCTGGAAAGACTTCTGAGCCTGCTGTCCTAACTGTGATTTCAAGCCCGCCAAATTCCTGTCCATTTCAATCTGTCTGCCGTATTCATCCAGAATTTTGAAATTCATGATCAGATGGGCAGGCAACTGCTCGAGCTTAAAGTCCTGAACCTGAGGCCGCACGGAGCATTGTGCTTCAATGTCTTCACACAAAACCTGAAGCAGCGGTTTTTGTCCTATCAACGACTGGTTTCTTTGTACAAACGCTTTGGCATATTCGGCCAAAGGCACACAGTGTCGGCGGTAACGCTGCGGCAGGCTTTTGAGCAAAAGCTGAACCTTTTCTTTGAGCATACCGGGCACAAGCCACTGAGTTTGAATCTCATCGACTAAATTCAAAGCATAAAGAGGCACAGCAAGCGTGACCCCGTCTCTGGGGCTGCCTGGCTCAAAATGATAGGTCAGTGCCATCGACACCCCTTTCATTTCCATGGCTTTCGGGAAATATTCCGTAGTAATGCCGCTTGCCTCATGACGCATAAGCTCTTCGCGAGACAAGTAAAGCATTTTGGGATTTTCCTTTTCCGCCTTTTTTCGCCACTGCTCAAAAGTGACGGCACTGACAACCTCTTCGGGCAAGTGCTGATCGTAAAACTGAACAATCAGTTCATCGTCGACCAAGACATCCAGGCGCCGGGCCTTATGTTCAAGATTGCGAATTTCCCGAACAAGCTGCTGGTTATGTCTGAAAAAAGGTGCCTGTGTTTCAAATTCTCCGTTGACCAGTGCCTCTCGAATAAAGAGTTCGCGGCATAAAGCGGGATCTTTATCCGTATAGGTGACTTTTCTTTGAGCGTAAACGGTCAATCCGTAAATGGTGCCCTTTTCCATCGCCATGACGGCACCCGCCTTTTTCTCCCAGTGCGGCTCCGAGTAACTCTTCTTGATTAAATGACGGCCGACTCGTTCTACCCACTGAGGATCCACGTCGGCCACGGTTCTCGCAAACAGTCGGGACGTCTCCACAAGTTCAGCGGCCATGATCCAGCGTCCGCACTTCTTTACTCGGGGCGACCCGGGCCAAATGAAAAATTTAATGCCTCGGGCTCCCAAAAATGGAGCCGATTTTGCATCCGCATCCGGAATCTTATAGCCCAAATTCCCCAAAAGTCCGCTCAAAAGCGCTGTATGAACCTGCTCGTAGTTAGCCTCTTTTTCATTAATTTTCCAACCGAGCTCAGCGGTCAATTCTTTTAGCTGCCGATACACATCACGCCACTCACGCAAGCGCCTCGGACTTAAGAATTTACGTCGGAATTCTTCGGTGAGTTTTCGATTGCTTTCCTTGTGTTCCATGGCATTTTGGACATAACGCCAAAGTTTCACAAAGGTAGAGAAATCACTCTTATCATCAGCCATAGCCCGATGCACATTATCTGCAGCCTCCTGCCGATCCAAGGGCCTCTCCCGCGGGTCCTGAACAGACAGAGCACTGGCAATAATTAAAACCTCAGCCAATGCATCATTGTCTTTGGCTGCAAGCAGCATACGAGCCACTTTGGGGTCAACCGGCAGTTTGGCCAATGCCCGACCCGTATCGGTAAGACGCTCTTTATCATCAATCGCATTGAGTTCTTTCAACAAAGAAAGTCCGTCGACAATCGCTCGATTGGGCGGGGCCTGCACAAATGGAAATGCTCTTGCATCGCCCAGCTTCAGGGATTTCATCCTCAAAATAGCCGCTGCGAGATTGGTTCGCATAATTTCCGGATCAGAGAAGGGAGCTCGTCTTGCAAAATCTTCTTCGCTGTACAAGCGAATGCAGATACCATTGGCGACGCGACCGCAGCGGCCTGATCGTTGATTTGCCGATGCCTGACTGACCGGTTCCACTAACAGCTGATCAACTTTATTGCGATAAGAATAACGTTTGACTCTGGCCAAACCGGTATCAACCACGTAGTGAATCCCCGGCACAGTAATAGAGGTTTCCGCTACGTTGGTAGACAAAACAATTCTTCTTTTTTCGCTGGGCTTAAAGACTTTTTCCTGCTCGGCAGCCGAAAGTCTGGCGTACAGCGGCAAAATTTCCGTCGTCGGCGGCTGAGAATGACTTAAAAGCTCCGTTGCTTCCCGAATTTCCCGCTCACCCGGCAAAAACACCAAAATATCCCCGGGTCCCTCGCGAGAAAGCTCATCGCAAGCGTCGGAAATAGCCAGCATTAGGCTTTTGTCATCGGTCTCATCTTCATCTTCAGGCGCGCGGTAACGGATTTCAACCGGATAGGTACGACCCGAGACAGTTAGAACCGGAGCCGGTTTCCCCGATTCATCGGCAAAATGCTTGGCAAAGCGTTCACTGTCAATCGTTGCTGAAGTGACGATGACTTTCAAATCCGGGCGTTTTTTCAGCAGTCCTTTTAAATATCCGAGCAAAAAGTCAATGTTGATACTGCGTTCGTGCGCCTCGTCGATAATAATCGTGTCATAAGCCTTCAGAAGCGGGTCGCCTTGGGTTTCGGCAAGCAAAATCCCGTCGGTCATCAGCTTCACCTTCGCCGTCGGATCTGTTTTGTCGGTGAAGCGAACTTTAAACCCTACCCACTGACCGAGTTCTGTGCCGGTTTCTTCTGCCAAGCGTTTGGCGATGGAGGAAGCGGCGATGCGTCGGGGCTGCGTATGAGCAATTTTGCCTTTTCTGCCTCGCCCCGCCAATACGCAAAGTTTGGGCAGCTGCGTGGTTTTCCCCGAGCCTGTTTCGCCGCAAAGAATCACTACCCGATTTTTCTTGATTGTCTCAATGATCTCATCGGCGCGCTCAGAAACGGGCAATCCCGGCATCGGAGTCAAGCGTGCCCGAGAAGTCTCCTTTTGCTGAGGCTTACTCTTTTTACTCTCGTCCGGTGATTTATCACTTTGCTTAGCCTTTGCCCGAAGCATCTCCTTTTGCTTTTGCAATGCCTCACTATTTTCCCGAGCTTGTTGAATTCTCGCCTGCATCAAACCGCTTAATTGATCTCGGAGACTATTACCACTCACCGCATTAACCTCGCACTGAACTTTTCAACAAGACAAATTTCAATCGAATTCGTACAATAGACAACAGTTTTATTCAACTATAGGAGAGACAATCAGTATGGCTCGCATGGTCCACTGTCTCAAACTTAACAAAGAAGCTGAAGGGCTCGATTTTGCACCGCTGCCCGGTCCCCTCGGTCAGAAGGTCTATGAAAACATCTCCAAAGAAGCTTGGAATGAATGGATTCGTTTGCAAACTATGATGGTAAACGAATACCAACTCAACCTCGCTGACCCCGAAGCACGAAAGCATTTGCTCGGACAAATGCAAAAATACCTTTTCGGTGACGGTGTTGAGGCTGTCCCCAACTACACTCCCCCGAAATAACTTCATATAATGGGCACCCGTCGGTGCCCATTATTTTTAACGTTCAAACGTCTTCACGCCCTCTTCCGTCCCCAGTAAGAGTACATCGGCGCCACGCTTAGCAAAAAGACCGACGGTGACCACACCGACAATCTGGTTGAGTTTTTCTTCCCAATGAACCGGATCATCGATAGCCCAACCGTGGACATCCAAAATCTTATTGCCGTTATCCGTCGTGAAATCACGCAAAACGGGCTGTCCGCCCAATTTTTCAATTTCACGGCTGACCGCTCTGACAGCCATCGGAATCACTTCAATGGGCAGCGGAAATTTCCCTAAGACTTCTACTTTCTTAGAGGCATCGGCGATACAGACGAATTTGTCGGAGACCATGGCGACAATTTTTTCCCGAGTCAGTGCGCCGCCGCCACCCTTGATCATGGCAAAATGCGGATCAATTTCATCGGCGCCGTCAATGTACACACTGATTTGATCCACTTCGTTGAGATCCAACACTTTAAAGCCGTAGGCCTGAAGTTTTTTAGTGGAACGAACGCTGCTTGAGACGCAGGCAGGCACATCAATTGCACTTTCCTTGAGTGCATCAATAAAGCAGTCCACGGTCGAACCGGTACCGACACCAAGAATTTCTCCCGGTTTAACGTACTGCAAAGCGGCACGACCGACCGCCATTTTCAACTCTTGCTGATTCATGCGACCCTCTTATAAAACATCCGAAAAAACTGCTCAAATTTTAGCTTATTCAGCTCTTTCTCTAACAAAGACAATTCAGTTAAAAGAAGAAAATGTTTAATTTTATTTTCCTTAAGAACGCTTTCGGCTAGCCAGAGGCTTTTTGCACAGTTATCATTCAGGCTTAAGACATTTTCAATATCAAATACCGTGGAAAGCACTACTCCGATTTTTGCCGTCGAAACATTTAAAAGCCTGGGCGATAAGACATTTCGCGGGCAGAGTATGTTTGGCATCATCATGACCTGGATCATGCTGATCTGCGTGATTATCGGATTGCTTTTTATCGGCCGTGTTATTCAAACAGAAGATCAAAAGTCTCAGCTCTCGCAGCTGCATCAAACCACAGAATTATGGGCAGAGGCTTTTTCCATTCGTTTAAATTCAGACTTGGAGCGCCTCAATCAACTGCACCACGCCCTGCCGCCCAATCAAAGTTTTCATGAGAATTTGCAGCGCCTGCAGACCCAATCTCGAGAGTTAATGCAAGACCGAGATGAAATTCTCGAAATTGATTACACGGACAGCAAAAATCAAGTTTTAGCCTCTTTCGCTTCCCCTCACCCCTTCGGAGACATTACCTTCAGAGTCGGTGAATTCTATCGACGTGCCGCAACGGCCGCCGCCATTTCCAGGGCCAAGCGCACAGGCTCTTCCTCATTTTCAGAACCTTATTCACTGCCTATCGAAGGCTCTCCTTTCATTGATTTGGTTTCCCCCGCAGTCATTGGGGACAGAGCCTATTTGCAGATTTCACGTATTTCAATCTGGTCACTGCTTCGTCAAGCTACCCAAAACAGGCGCGACTCCTCTTTTCGAACGAGTTTACTTTACAACGGTACACCGATTGTCGCCGCCAGTACTGACTCACATCGTCAGACAATCACTTATCGAATGAAACTGGAACCGTTGCCCGCCGGCTTTGAATTACAAGTTTCCAGTTACGCCCAGGGTCTTTTAACTCAAAACACGCTTTTCTGGGTGATCAGTGCATTGGGAATCTTTTTGATTGTGGCGCTTTTAGGTCTCATTCGTTTTAACTGGAGACAAAACAGTACCGAAACCGCCCTTCGGGCTGAGACAGCTTTGAGAAAAACCATTGCCGACAGCCAGTTATCGGGTGTACAGGTCACGGACCGTAACGGTCGGATTGTTTATACGAACCGCACCTTTACCGATCTCTTGGGGTTAAATTCCAACGATAACCTGATCGGTCAGCTTCCTCCGTACTCTTACTGGCCGGAAGGTGATGCAAGAGTTCGCCTGATGGAACTGTTTGACACCATTAAACGCGGACAGACGACAACAACCAGTTATGAGTTTCATCCGATACGGCCTGATGGATCGACCTTCAGCGCGTTTATCTATATTTCACCGATGATCACGGTGGAAGGCACTCAACTGGGCTGGCTTTGGACACTGACTGATATTTCCGAAATCCGACAGGCTCAAGAGCGAGTGACAGCCGCTCATGAACGCTTCACCCGTGTGTTGGAATCCATGCAGGATGCCATCAGTGTGGTTGATCCGCAAAGTAATGTTTTACTGTTTTCCAACACGGTCTATGACAAGCTCTTCGGTCCGGACAGTTCGGGACATTTGCAGGCCCATAAAGAGTTTGTCAGTCAGCACAGAGAAAAGCCCATTTCACAAACGGGCGATATCACTGCCGACATCTACATGGAAGAGACTGACAAGTGGTTTGAACTGCACGAAAGAACCATTACCTGGACAGATCGCACGGAAGTGCGCCTGCAGATTCTCTCCGATATTACGGAAAGACGCAGAAATGAAAATCTTCTGGCCGAACAGCAGGCACGCTCGGAACTCAACTCCCGCCTGGTTACCATGGGTGAAATGGCAAGCTCTCTTGCTCACGAACTCAATCAGCCGCTCACGGCGATTTCCAACTACGCCTACATTGTCGGCAGCATGATGCAAAAGGCCGGCGTTCCGGAAGATCACGAAATGTTCTACTCGGTTTCACGCATCGGAGCTCAGGCGCAAAGAGCCGCAGGCATTATTCAGCGCATCCGTTCGTTTACCAAACGAAGCGAACCCAAAATGGAATCCATTCCCGTGATCAATTTGGTTAAAGAAGTTATGGAATTGGCCAATATTCAGGCCAGACGCCACAAGGCCAAATTGCAGTACTACATTGCTCAGGATATTTCGAACGTTTGGTGCGATGAAATCATGATCGAACAGGTTTTGCTAAACCTGATAAAAAACGGAATTGAAGCCAGTGCTGGTATTGCCGGTCAAAAACCGGAAGTCACTCTGACAATCTATTCAACGATTGAACACAATGTGGTCTTTGAAGTTGCCGATAACGGCAGCGGCATTGACGATGAACATAAGGCTCAGCTCTTTGATCCGTTCTTTACAACCAAATCAACGGGCATGGGCATGGGGCTGAATATCTGCAGAACAATTGTTGAACTTCACCACGGACGGCTGACAATTTCGGACAATATCGGTCGGGGTACGATCTTTACACTGATGTTGCCGTCCGAAAAACAACAAACAGTTTAAAATGAATTTTTATTGAAAAATCACGGCTTGTTGCCCACTTTTGAATTATGTCTTTCCCTACATTCAATTTTGAAAATATCCGCAAAGAACCCATCGGCACGATTTATCTCGTTGACGATGACGCCGATGTTCGTGACTCTCTGCGCAGACTTTTGGAAACGGAGGGCTACCGAGTAGAAGCGTACGACAGCGGTGAGGCATTTCTTGCCAAGTACGACCCCAATGCGATCGCTGTCTTGTTGCTCGACCAACGCATGCCGGGTATGCCCGGCACGGAAGTGCAGGATCATTTGATCGCTCGCAAAGCGTCTATTCCCGTCGTGTTTTTAACCGGACACGGTGATGTGCCGATGGCTGTAAGCGCCCTGAAAAAAGGTGCCGCAGACTTCCTGCAGAAACCCGTAGAAGTCAAGCTTCTTTTACCGCTCATTTCCCGCCTGTTATCTGAGGCTCGCGAGCAGCGTGTCAAGAATGAAAGGCAGGCTCTCAATGAAGCCATGCTCTCAAAATTGACTCCCCGCGAACAACAGGTGCTTGAACGCATTGTGGCCGGTCGTTTGAATAAACAGATCGCCGATGACTTGGGTATTTCAATCAAAACGGTAGAAGCCCATCGCGCTTCCATCATGGATAAAACCAACTCGGGAACGGTCGCAGACTTGATGCGAGTGGTGATGAGCGCCAACAAGCAGATTTAATCTCACCTTTAAACAAGGTAATGCTGAGAGAGTCCGCCGGCTTTGGGCGGACTTTCCATAAGAGTTAGGAATTCGTGTTATGTCAGCTCAAATAATTGACGGAAAAGCCATTGCCCGAGCCATTAGAGAGCGCACAAAAGAGGCCTCATCCAAGCTTCGCAGAGCGCCGGCTTTGGCTGTTGTGATGGTCGGAGAAAATCCTGCCAGTGCCGTTTATGTCAGAAATAAAGTCAAAGCCTGCAACGAAGTGGGCATTACCTCTATTGAACATCGGCTGCCTGCCGACAGCTCGGATGAGCGCTTGCTCGAAGTCATTCGTGCTCTCAATGAGGATCCCTGCGTCGACGGTATCCTGGTTCAGCTGCCATTGCCCGAACACATGCATGCGGGTTTGATTCTGGAAACCATTGATCCGAGCAAGGATGTTGACGGTTTTCACATCTACAACACCGGAAAACTTGTTACAACCGGCGGCGGTTTTAAACCCTGCACTCCTGCCGGGATCATTGAGCTCTTAAAAGCCATCAATTACCCAATTGAAGGCAAGCATGCCGTTATTCTCGGGCGCTCCAACATCGTGGGCAAACCCTTGGCTATGCTGATGCTTCAGGAAAATGCCACAGTCACTATGACTCACAGTCATACACCAAACCTGAAACACTACACTTTGGACGCTGACATTCTGGTTGCCGCAATCGGCCGCGCCAAATACGTGACGTCGGATATGATCAAACCGGGGGCTGTTGTGATTGATGTCGGCACAAATCGGGATGAAAACGGAAAATTATGCGGTGACGTTGATACGGAAAATGCAATGAAAGTGGCCGGATGGATAACGCCTGTGCCAGGCGGTGTCGGACCGATGACCATTGCCATGCTGATGCATAACACGTTGCTGTCCGCACAAAAAAGACAAAATCTTTTCTAAAGCGCTAAAGGGGATGCCCTTAACACATCCCCTTATTCGTCAAAATCATCAAACTGAACCACTCTGCGAGCGGTTTCCATTGAAAAGCCACGGGCTAACAAATATCGCATTTGTTTGGCGCGCTCTTTGAAGTCAGCGGGCGGCTCTCCGAAACGCTTTTGCCAAAGCTGCTTGGCCCGATCGTACTCACTGACTCCGAGTTCCTCAATCGCACTGTTAATGAGATCCGCACTGACGCCGTTGTTTTTTAATTCGTAGGCGAGCCTCATGTTCCCGTAACGATTGGAGCGAACCCTCACACGCGACTTCGCAAAGCGCTCATCGGATAAATACCCTTTTTGTTCCAAATCATCTAAAACGCTTTGCAGATCGTCCTCAGTTTCAAATTCCTTTAAATACCGCCGCAGTTTTTTTTGCAATTCCAACCGGCTGTATTCACGACGAGACAGGTACCCGACAGCCCGAGCCTTTAAACTCAGGCTGTCTCGGGTACCATGACGCCGAGAGTCAGATTTTTGAGAATCTTCGCAATCAGAGTTCATCAGCAGCAGTTTCCGTCGGTTCAGACTTCTTCAGCGTTTTGACGCCTTTTAACTCGCGAATTTTGTTCTCGACTTCAGTCAAAACTTCGGGGTTGCTCTTGAGGAATTCCCGAGCATTGTCGCGTCCCTGACCGATCTTGCTGCCTTGATAGCTATACCAGGCACCGGACTTTTGAATCAGGTTCAAATCGACCGCCATATCAATCACTTCACCCTCGTGAGAAATGCCGTCCCCATACAGAATGTCAAATTGAGCGGTCTTAAAGGGAGGCGCCACCTTGTTTTTCACCACTTTTACTTTCGTATCCGAACCGATCACCTCATCGCCCTTTTTGATCGCACCCACGCGGCGAATATCCAAGCGAACCGAGCTGTAGAACTTAAGTGCATTGCCGCCGGTAGTCGTTTCGGGGTTGCCGTAACTGACACCGATCTTCATACGAATCTGATTGATGAAGATAACAAGCGTATTGGTTCGCTTAATCGACGAAGTCAATTTTCTGAGCGCCTGACTCATCAAACGAGCCTGCAATCCGGGCAAGGCCTCACCCATTTCGCCTTCAATTTCAGCCTGAGGCGTCAATGCAGCCACAGAGTCGATTACCACCATGTCAACCGAACCGGAACGAACCAAGGCATCACAAATTTCCAAAGCCTGCTCACCGGTGTCCGGCTGAGAAATCAAAAGGTCGGCAAGATCAACACCCAGACGCTGTGCATATTGGATGTCCAATGCGTGTTCAGCGTCAATGTAGGCGCAGGTGCCGCCGGTTTTTTGCATTTGCGCCACCACGTGCAGTGCCAGCGTGGTCTTACCGGAAGATTCCGGACCGTAGATTTCAATAATGCGCCCGCGCGGCAAGCCCCCAACACCCAAGGCAAGATCCAATCCCAAAGAACCGGTGGACACAACATCGATGTCTTCACTCATGCCCTTATCACCCATGCGCATAATGGAGCCTTTGCCAAATTGCTTCTCAATTTGAGCCAAAGCAGCACTCAATGCTTTTTTACGTTCTTCGCCCTCTACACGTTCGACTCGCGGTAACGTTTTCTTTTCAGCCATTTTCTTTCCTTAAACAGTTATCGTGTGCCCATCTTTTTAAACATTTATTTTTAATATATTTTTCAAACACGCCTGAAAAAATATATCAACATCAATAAATGTCTCTAATTTAGGGCGATTCATATTAATGACAGTTAGAATTATTCACTATAAAAGATCATTTGTCGAGACTTTGAAGTATCAAATTTATTAGTGTTTACCCTAAACTCTGTATCAATATTTGATCTTTATTAAAGTCGATTGAAAAACAAATTTATCTGACAATCGGAAAAAACATTTGACAAACGCATTTTATTGAGGCATCATTTCGCACTCGGTTGGACACGTTACCAGTGGGCTTGTCCCGCTCGTTAAAGCAACGGGTCGTTAGCTCAGTCGGTAGAGCAGCGGACTTTTAATCCGTTGGTCGAGAGTTCGAGTCTCTCACGACCCACCACCACCGAAAATTTGGTTTGAAAAAGGTTTGGGAGCGTAGCTCAGTTGGTAGAGCAGCGGACTCTTAATCCGTCGGTCCAGAGTTCGAGTCTCTGCGCTCCCACCAACGCCTTCTGCATTTTCTCTCGCTTCAAATCCACTCCGTCATTCTGAAAGTTGGCAACAACTTAAAAATTTTTTGCAGCCTGTCCTTCTTGCCGATCACAAACTAAACGCATAACGCTAAAATGTTTTATTTATTCTGATAAGAGATTGGCATTTATCAAATGATTTTTCTTCCGACTCCTGACGATACAGATCGCTTGGGGCAAATTCTGGCTCATTGTCTGTTGGCCGAACGGGACGCCCTCATTCATAAGGGGTTTAATATTCGGCTCGAAGGCAATCTGGGAGCCGGGAAAACCAGCCTTACGCGAGCGACCTTACGGGCACTGGGCGTGACCGGACGAATCAAAAGTCCGACCTTTACCCTGCTCGAAACTTATCCGATTGATTCGGAGTTGGAGGTTTTTCATTTCGATTTTTATCGCTTTGAAACGCCGGAAGAATTTCTTGACGCAGGCTTTCGAGATAACTTTGCCCCCTCACACATTACTTTTTGCGAATGGAGTGAAAAGGCAGGAAGCTGCTTGCCTCAAGCCGATCTGACAATCACCCTTGAACCGCTCGAAGCGGGCCGCAGCGCAGATATTTGTGCGACAAGCGAGCTGGGTTCCAAAGTTTTAGACGCACTGACGAAAGCATGGTATTTACACGCAGAACTCTGATCAGTACAACGACGGGCTCCTTAGCGCTCTCGTTTTTGCCAATCGGCCTGGCGCACGCCGCCCAAATGGTGGATGTCCGCATGTGGCCTGCGGAAGAATATACCCGCGTCACGCTTGAGCATGATCTGCCGATCAAGTTCAAATACTTTCTCGTGCGCTCGCCGATGCCGTATCGCTTGGTCGTGGATATCGAAGGCCTGACTCTGACGAGCAAACTTCAGAAAATGATTTCTGACGTCTCGCCCAACGACCCCTACATCAAAGCCGTGCGTATCGGTCAGTATTCTCCGACGGTGGTTCGTCTTGTCATGGATCTTAAAAGTGAGGTGAGACCGGAAGTTTTCTCTCTCAAACCGGTTGCCAATTACAAGTACCGCCTCATCTTTGATATTTACCCGGTTGAAGCAGAAGATCCTATTGCAGGCGTTATCGCAGGTCTGAGCGACAAAAATCAAAAAAGTGATCCCTTGGGTGAACTTTTGGCTCAAAATCAACAAAAAGCAGACAAAACCAAGACCGCCAGCACTGCGTCTTCGACCAAGGGAAAAACTCCCCAAACGCAGCCAAAGACCGCTGCGCAACCGAAAACTCAGGCTCAAGCCGATCGCACGAAAAAAACGACGGAGGCGAAAAAACAAACAACAAAGCGGCCTGCGCCCTCAAAGAAGCAACGGGACATTGTTGTGGTGGTGGATGCCGGTCACGGCGGTGAAGACCCCGGAGCCGTCGGCAAACGTAAAACTTATGAAAAACACATCACTTTATCGATTGCCAAACGTCTTGAACGGTTGATAAAGCGAGAAAAAGGGATGAAGGTGGTCATGACGCGCACAAGCGACCACTTCGTCAGTCTCAGCCAACGCGTGATGATTGCCCAAAAAGCAAAGGCTCATCTGTTTATCAGTATTCACGCTGACGCTTGGACCAAGCCTTCGGCTAAAGGTGCCTCTGTTTACGCATTGGCCGAGCGCGGCGCGACAAGCTCGGCGGCACGATGGCTCGCTAAAAACCAAAACGAGGCCGACCTGATCGGCGGGGCGAACTTTAAAGAAGTCGATCGGCGCCTGCAGTCTGTTTTAGTGGATATGACCACCTCATGGAAGATCAACTACAGTCTTGAGCTCGGACACAGTGTTCTTCAGCACTTGGGCAAAATCAACACCCTGCACCGCAGACAAGTTGAACAGGCAGGATTCCTGGTACTGAAGGCCCCGGGCATCCCGTCCATTCTTGTGGAAACGGCTTTTATCAGCAACCCACAGGAAGAACGGAAATTAAAGACGGCCTCCTATCAGCAGAAAGTGGCCGATGCCATACTGAAAGGCATCAAGGATCAGGTTAAGAAAAACGATTCCATTATGCAAAGCTAGAGATCTTCAGAAACGATTTGCAACGTTACTTTTTAACTTCGTGGACGCTTTCTAGTTACAATTAACTAATCGTACGATTTTTAACTCAAGGACATCGCAATTATGGCTATCGTCTCTTTACGTCAATTACTGGATCACGCCGCTGAAAACGGTTACGGCGTCCCGGCCTTCAACGTGAACAATTTGGAACAGGTTCAGGCCATTATGTCCGCCGCCCAGGAAGTGGGCGCTCCGGTCATCATGCAGGCTTCTGCCGGTGCTCGTCGTTACACGGGCGAGCTCTTTTTAAAAAGTTTGATTCAAGCTGCCGTTGAGACTTATCCGGATGTCCCGGTTTGCATGCATCAGGATCACGGTCAAAATCCCGCAGTCTGCCAAGGTGCCATCCGCATGGGCTTTTCTTCTGTGATGATGGACGGCTCTCTGCAGGCTGACGGCAAAACCATTGCCAGCTACGACTACAACGTGAATGTCACCCGTCAGGTTGTGGACATGGCTCACTGCATCGGCGTGAGTGTTGAAGGTGAATTGGGCTGTTTGGGTTCTCTGGAAACCATGAAGGGTGACAAGGAAGACGGTCACGGCACTGACAGCACAATGACTCGCGATCAACTTTTGACCGATCCCGATCAGGCCGCAGACTTTGTTGAAAAGACCCAGCTTGATGCCTTGGCCATTGCCATCGGCACAAGCCACGGCGCCTACAAGTTCACGCGCAAACCCACCGGCGATATTCTGGCCATTGATCGTGTCAAAGAAATTCATCGCCGCCTGCCCAACACGCACTTAGTGATGCACGGTTCCTCCTCTGTGCCCCAGGAATACTTGGCTGAGATTCGTGAATTCGGCGGTCAATTCCGTGAAACCTACGGCGTACCGGTTGAAGAAATTCAGGAAGCCATCAAACACGGCGTTCGCAAGGTCAACATCGACACCGATATTCGCTTGGCAATGACGGCTGCCGTCCGTCGTTTCCTTGTTGAAAATCCGACGAAGTTTGACCCGCGTGAATATCTTAAGGCTGCCCGTAAAGCCGCATACGAGCTCTGTAAGCAACGTTATCTGGACTTCGGCTGCGAAGGTCAGGGCGCACGCATTAAGCCCATCGATCTTTTCACGATGGCTAAACGCTATTCAAGCGGCGAGTTGAAGCAAAACGTTATCTAACCTGAATTTGGTTTAACACAAGAGGGGAGTTTCCTCCCCTCTTTTAATTGATTCTTTCAAAATGGCTGACGCAAAAGATCTCAAAGGCAAAACCGGTATTAAGCGCCTGACAAATGCCTTCTTTTACTCCAAGGACGGTTTCTCTGCGGCTTACCGATCTGAAGAAGCGTTCAGACAGGAATTCTGGCTATTAATCATCGGTACGGTCATTGCACTCGTTTTGCCGGTAACCTTAATGCAAACAGTGGCACTCATCGCCGTTCTTCTGTTGCTTTTAATTGTGGAAATTTTAAATTCTGCAGTCGAAGCGGCTATTGACCGAATCGGCCCGGAAATTCATCCTCTTTCAAAACGAGCGAAAGACATGGGAAGCTGTGCCGTTCTGATGGCTTGTTTTTTAGCCGCTCTCGTCTGGCTCAGCATTCTCTATGACTGCTTTTTCTAAGAAAACAAAACTGCATATTGTTTTCGATACAGACATTTCTGCTCGAAAATGCACCGCTTGGAATACAAAAATCGCTAGAATGTCTCTGTTAAGCCGTTGGCAATTGAATAACTCTTTTTTGACGGAATCCAACGATCATGCCTATTCTTGATACTTCTTTGCACTCCTTAAAGCGCATCTATCGCGGCAAGGTCCGCGACAGCTATGAGCTTGGCGACGATAAGTTGCTGATTATTGCAACGGACCGCATCTCTGCTTTTGATGTGATTCTTGATGACCCCATCCCCTATAAGGGCATGGTGCTTCAGGCACTCACCGATTTCTGGTTTGAAAAGTTAAAAGGGATTGTGCCGAATCACTTAACGGGTATTGATCCCACGACCGTTGTGGCCGCTGACGAAGTTGATCAAGTTAAAGGACGCTCCGTCGTAGCAATGAAGCTCAAACCCATTCCCATCGAATGCGTGGTTCGCGGCTATATCATCGGCGGCGGCTGGAAAGACTACCAGGCAACCGGTAAGGTTTGCGGTATTGAGCTGCCCGCCGGTCTGAAACAGGCTCAAAAGTTACCTCACCCGATTTTCACTCCTGCGGCCAAAATGGAAGTGGGCACGCATGATGAAAACATCTCGTTTGAACAGGCTGTTGAGCTGGTCGGCGAGGATATCGCCCGTCAAATCCGCGACTACTCCATTGAGCTTTATACGCGTGCTGCAGAATACGCCCTGACCAAGGGAATCATCATCGCAGACACGAAGTTTGAGTTCGGCATTGATCAAAACGGTACGGTGCGACTGATGGATGAAGTGCTCACGCCTGATTCATCTCGCTTCTGGCCTGCCGATCAATACAGCGAAGGCATTTCGCCTCCCTCTTTTGATAAGCAGTTTGTCCGCGATTGGCTTGAAACGCAGCCGTGGGATAAGACTCCTCCGGCTCCCCGCGCGCCTGAGGATATCTTGGAAAAGACCTCACAAAAGTACCGCGAAGCACTGCGCCGCCTGGCTGGTCGCGATGTGCTCTAGTACATTGAAAAATTAACTGTTTTGACGGCGCGGGAGAATGCATCCTTCCGCGCCCTTCTTGTTTTTCTGATAGGTAATCTGACTATGCAAAACAATCCTGTTGTCGGTGTTGTTATGGGTTCCAACTCTGACTGGGACATCATGAAAAATGCCTGCGATATTCTTAAGGAATTCGGCGTACCTTTTGAAGCTAAAGTGGTTTCAGCGCATCGTATGCCTGACGAAATGTTTCGCTATGCCGAAACAGCCCAAGAGCGAGGCATAAAAGTGATCATTGCCGGCGCAGGCGGTGCGGCTCACTTGCCCGGTATGCTCGCGGCTAAAACCGTCGTGCCGGTCTTAGGCGTGCCCATCCCCTCTCGCTATCTGAGAGGTGAGGATTCTCTGCTTTCAATTGTTCAGATGCCTAAGGGAGTCCCCGTGGCCACATTTGCCATCGGTGAAGCGGGTGCCGGCAACGCAGCCCTTTTTGCCATTGAAATGTTGGCAGGATTCGGCTGCCAGGAAATGCGTGAAAAGATTACCGCTTTCCGCATTGCTCAGAACGAAAAAGCTCGTAACATGGTTTTGCCCCTTTAATAAAAACGAATCACTATGCAAAAAAAATTGCCTTTAAATCCCGGTGAAATGTTGGGCATGATGGGTGGCGGCCAATTGGGTCGAATGTTTGCCATCGAGGCCGCTTACATGGGCTACCACGTCACAGTGCTTGAACCCGGAGAATTGCCGCCTGCCGCGGAGGTTTCTCTTAAACACATCGCTGAACCCTATTTAAGCGAGAGCGGACTCGAGCGTTTGGCCAATGGCGCGAGCGCCGTGAGCACAGAATTTGAAAATGTGCCGGCACAAGCGCTTGATTTTTTAGCCCGCAGCACCTTTGTTGCGCCCCCGGGCTCTGCGGTCGCAATCGCTCAGGACCGCAATGAAGAAAAGCGCTTTATTGAAAAAGAGGCTCATGTGCCTGTTGCGCCTCACTGCCGCATCGCTACGGAGTCGGATATTGAAGCGGCCGACAGCGCACTTTTCCCGGCAATTCTCAAAACAGCACGCCTGGGTTATGACGGCAAGGGACAGGTTCTGGTTGATAATCGCGAGCAGCTGCGGGAAGCTTTTAAAGTCCTTAAAGGGGTGGACTGTATTCTGGAAAAGAGACTCAAACTTTTTAAAGAAGTTTCTGTCATTGTCGCACGCTCCCACGACGGTCAAACCGCGACATTTCCTGTCTGCGAAAATCGCCACCGCAACGGTATTCTCGCCGTCACTGTTATGCCCGCTCGCGTAAGCGAGGAAGCTTCTTTGAAAGCTCGTCAATTTGCCACGCAAATTGTTGACGCACTGCACTACGTCGGAGTCCTTTGCGTTGAATTCTTTGTCTTGGAAGACGGTTCCATCGTGGCCAATGAAATGGCTCCCCGTCCTCACAATTCAGGTCACGCAACCATTGACGCCTGTTGGAGCAACCAGTTCGAACAGCAGCTTCGATGCATGACGGGGCAGCCCTTGGCCGATACTACACAACACTCGCCGGCTGTCATGCTTAACTTACTGGGCGATATCTGGTTTGACGGTGAAAAACATTGCGAACCGGACTGGTCCCGAGTCCTGGCAGTTCCCGGAGTCAAACTGCACCTCTACGGAAAAGCTCAAGCCCGTAAGGCTCGTAAAATGGGCCATATCACGTGCCTCGGACATACTGTGGAAGAGGCCCTGCAGCGAGCCAAGAAAGTTGCTGCAATCTTGAATTTACCGGAGCCGCAATAATGCAACCTGTTGACGAAAGAGCGATCCGAGCTGCCGTTGATGTACTGGAATGCTCGGGCCTGGTGGCGATTCCCACGGAAACCGTATACGGTTTGGCTGCAAACGCAGAGGATGAAAAGGCCGTCAAAAAAATTTTTGAAGCCAAAAACAGACCGACAACTCATCCTCTGATTGTTCATATTACAGGGGAAGAGGCGCTCGATCATTGGGCCAAAGACATTCCTCAAAGTGCTTACATTTTGGCTCGCCGCTTTTGGCCCGGTCCTCTCACGATGATTTTGAAAAAGTCGGACGCAGTGGGTGATTGGATCACAGGCGGTCAGAATTCTGTCGGACTTCGGTGCCCTTCTCATCCTTGGGCTGTTGCATTAATTAAGGCCTTTGCGGGGAAACATCACCGCGGATTGGCTGCCCCCTCAGCCAACACTTTCGGCCGTATCTCCCCCACGACAGCTCAGCACGTTCGGGATGATCTCGGCGAAAAACCCAAAGGTAAGGTGGATTTCATTCTCGATGGCGGAGAGTGTGAAGTCGGTGTGGAGTCGACCATTATTAACTTGAGCGGCGATCATCCGGAAATCCTGCGCCACGGCGCCATCACTCGAAAGATGCTCGAAGAGGCGCTCGGTTGCGCAGTCCCCGACGGCGGCAAGGACTCTCCCCGAGTTTCCGGTTCTTTAAAGAGCCACTACGCTCCGAAAACGAAAGTCTTGTTATCCGACAGTATTCCGGCTGAACTCGAAAAACTCAAAGACAAGAAGGTTGCGGTAATGGCTTCGCAAGAGGCTCTCGCACAAACACCGTCCAACGTTGTTAAATGGTTTGTCGCTCCGGATAACGCAGCCGATTACATGCACGTGCTTTATGTCCGTCTGCACGAACTCGATCAATGCGGCGCGGATTGCATCTTAATTGAAACACCGCCCACAGGCGACGCGTGGAACGCCGTTCAGGACCGTCTGGCGCGAGCTTCGGCTTAAACATAAAAAAACATGACTGAACTTGTCAGGTTATCGAAACGCATCAGTGAATTGGGAATCGCCTCGCGACGCGAGGCCGATGCCTGGATTGAAAAAGGCTGGGTGAAAGTCAACGGAGAAATTGCCTCCTTGGGCATGAAAGTTTCTGCGCAAGACCGCATTCAGATCTCGTCTAAAGCCAAAAACGAGCAGAAAAAACTCGTGACGATTTTGCTCAACAAACCGGTCGGTTATGTCAGCGGTCAGGCCGAAGAGGGCTATGAACCCGCCAAGGTTCTCATTACAGCCCAAAACCACTGGATGCGTGACGATTCCGGCATACAGTTTCACCCGTCACAATTAAGTCATCTGGTCCCTGCCGGCCGACTTGATATCGATTCCGTAGGACTTTTAGTGCTCACTCAGGATGGCCGTGTTGCCAAACGCATTATCGGCGAAACGAGTGAAATTGAAAAAGAGTACATCGTTCGAGTGGTCAATCAGGACGGCTCTCATGCCACTCTTTCAGAACAAAACCTGAAGCTGCTCAATTTCGGTTTAAGTCTTGATGGTAAGGCACTTTTGCCCGCTAAGGTTTCCTGGCTCAATGACGATGAGCTGCGCTTTGTTCTCAAAGAAGGGAAAAAAAGACAAATTCGCCGAATGTGCGAGGCTGTCGGTCTTAAAGTTTTGAGACTTAAGCGGGTCAGAGTCGGTCAGGTCATGTTGGGAGCGTTGCCCCCCGGACAATGGCGCTACCTTAAACCGAACGAAACTTTCTAAAACAAATTAATCGATCATGCAAAATCGTGCGGTATTGGCGCAGTTGCTTTTGGTGTTTGTCACCCTTTTATGGGGATCCACTTTTTTAACGCTTCAGATCGCCTTGCAATGGGCCGATCCCGTGGTCATTGTTGCGCTGCGTTTTGTATTGGCTTCATGCATTGTATTTTGCATATTAAAAGGCAACCTCCGGGCGATCTCCCGCTATGAGTGGAAGGCCGGTTTTTGTATCGGGCTCAGTATTTTTGGTGTTTACACTCTGCAAACGATCGGCTTGGGATCCATTCCAAGCAGCACCTCAGCGTTTCTTACCGGTCTTTATGTGGCTTTCGTTCCACTGCTGCAGTGGGTGGTTCAAAAACATATTCCGCAGCCCATCACCATTGTCACGATTATTCTTGCCTTTGCCGGAATGACACTTTTTGCCAACCCGTTCTCCGTGAGTTTATCGGGACAAGTCGGCGAATGGGTGACTGTTTTAAGTGCGCTGATCTGTGCGGTGGAAATTCTTTCAATCAGCTATTTTGCCAAAGGGTGCCGCCCCCTTCAGCTCAGTTTCACTCAGCTCGTCACTGTGGCAGTGCTTGCCCTCTTTACATTAATTTGGCATGAACCGGTCCGTCCCACTCAGTGGACTTTAGGACTGGCAATTTGCATCGGAGCACTTGCTGCGATTGTCAGTTTTGTGCAGTTTGGGATCGGCTGGGCGCTAAAATATGTCCCGGCTATGAAGGCAACGCTGATATACGCGCTTGAACCGGTATTTGCCGGCATCATCGGCTGGTTGGCAGGCGAACATTTTGGCGTATCGGAGCTGACTGGCGCCGCATTGATTATTTTGGCTGTTCTCATTTCAGCTTGGCGCCCCGGCAAGCGTAAAGACAATGGGGGTGATGTTTTATGACAGAGAATCAACCGATCGGCTTTTTTGACTCAGGCTGGGGCGGTCTTTCCATCATGAAAACTGCCCGAGAAACATTACCCTTTGAAAACTTTCTCTATGTGGCCGATTGTGGTCACTCCCCCTACGGGGATCAAAGCCATGAATTTATTGTCGAGCGTGCACGCAAAATCTCTGCTTTTTTGTTTGAGCAAAAAAAGATCAAGGCATTGGTTATCGCCTGCAACACCGCAACTGCCGAAGCAATTGACGTCATAAGAAATGAACGGCCGGACAAAATCATCATCGGAGTGGAACCTGCCGTAAAACCCGCAGTGCTGTTATCCAAAAATAAATGCATTGGCATGATTTCCACTACCCGCACGGCGCACTCAGCGCGATACCTTTCATTGCTTGAGCGCTTCGGTCAAAATGCAAGAATTTTGTCAGTAGGATGCCCCGGTTTGATGGATTGTGTTGAAGCCGGAGAGTTCGACTCCCCTTCAACGATTGCGCTGCTTCACAAATATCTTGATCCGTTGATTGATGCAGGCATTGATACCTTGATTCTAGGCTGCACACACTATCCGTTTTTAACGGATGCCATTCGATCAATTGTCGGAAGCGAAATTCTGATTTACGAGCCAAGTCCTGCGGTTGCCAAGCATCTCAAAGACCGTCTGGGAAACCAAGTAGCTGATGCACGATCCAAGGGTAATGAAACTTTTTACGTGAGCGGGCTCAATGAGCAAAGAAAAAGCGTGGCCAATCGCCTTTGGGGCAACGCCACGCTATTTGAAGAATTGAGTGTTTAAGCAGCCTCGGGCAAAAATTCTTTCATTTTTTCCCTAAGATCCTGGGGAATCGGCGTTGAACGACGATTTTTGGAGTCGATACATACCATCACTTCACGGCACTTCACGTGAAGCTCTTCACCCTTATAAAACTCGATTTCTACCGTAAAAGAGCTGTTGCCGATGTGGCTGACCCACAGGCGCATTTCACCCTGATCGCCGATATGAAAGGGTTTAAAAAAATCCGATTGAATGGACACCACGGGAATTAACACATCGTGACTGGGCATTTTTTCCCAAGGAAAACCCATTCCTTCACGAAACCAATCTTCAGTCAATCCGTTAAACAGTACAAAAAAATTCGGATGAAAAACGATTCCGGCGGGGTCGCAATGAGCGAAGCGGATCATGCATTCTTTTTTAAAAACTTTCCCCATTTTTTATTTTCTCCTTGGTATCGATCAGGACGGCTCGGACGGGACTGGCATCCAATCCTTGAATTTTCAACGGTAAAGCAATGAGTTGATAGTGACCTGTGCAAACTTTCGATAAATCGAGATTTTCCAAAATGATTAACCCGGCGTCAATAGCCAAAACATGGGATTGGAGTTTATCGTCGCCGGCTTTATCGATACTCGGCGTGTCAATGCCGATCAGCGTAACGCCTTTATCAATTAAAAAAGAGGTCGCCTGCGCACTAAGATAAGCGAAATTCTCCGTCCAAGTTTCGGGCATCGTAAACCCGCTTTTAATCAACACCCTGGAACAGATTATCGGCGGGAAATCTTCCGGTTCAATGGCTGATTTTGTGACGACTTCAATAACCTGACAATCACCGATAAGCCGCGCAGGATCAATTTCAGAGACATCAGCAGCCCGGTTTAGGTGCAAAGGCGCATCAATATGGGCACCTAAGTGGGCACTCATCGTTAAAGTCCCGACTCTTACATTGGGTGCTTTTTCAAATCGCAAAGACAAAGGAGCATCTCCCGGATAAACAGGAGATGCTTCTGTCACTAACGGAGAAATATCAATGATGATCACAAGGCTCTGGGATCAATTTGCTGATCTTTTTCGTTCGAGAGTTTTGTCACCAGATCTCGGGCGATTTCGATCATTGTCAAAGGAGCGCAACCTTCTGCTTTGTTGTTGGTCACCACATAACTCTTTTGACCGGATTTCAGAGCCACATCAAGCAAGTGCACAATGCCGGAGCGCGTTGCCGGATCAGGATGCACGATGCGGTTAAATGGGGCATAGGTCATTTTGGCCACCCCATGGCGCTGAATCGGGTTCAGAGACCAACGGATCACCAGCGGTCCTCTCATTTTCCAGTCCTCAGACTGCGCTTCCGGATCTTCGAAATAGCGCAATGCCGCAGTTTGACGAATAACGTCCGGCATCGAAGGATGCACGCCGACCACCAGGCGAACTCCTGTCGGACGCAAGGCATTTAAAAGCCTCTTCGTATAGATTGACAGAGTACGAACTTCTACGGCGTAAATGGGTTGTTCGCCTTCGACCTCTTTGGGCAAGTCTGAGAAAAACTGAGCAATTCGGTCAATATAGTCATAGCACTCGGCCTGAGTCGGCAAAAGCGGACGAGGAATCGGCGAGAGCTGGAAAACCAGCGGTCCGGCATTTTCTCCCAAACCGTTGATCACCGGATAAACAAACTCATGCATTGCCGCATGCAGATCCAAAAAATCCTGGTTAAGAGAGCGAAAGCGCCCTTTGGGATCACGTTTGACCGCATCAGTCACACTTTGCGGGGCTTTGATCAAAAAACGAAAATCTTCATTGACCTGATTGGCCATCGCCGCATAAGACATTTCATTGAGCGTGCCGAAAAAAGACCAATCAATGCCGACTGCACGCAGCACAGGATGCTTACAGTAGGCCGTTAAACCACGTTTGGTCAGATCTTCAACTCCGCTTGTCTCGCCCCACACAATGCCTTTCCAGCCCGGAAAATTCCAACTTGCGCAGCCCAGATAAACCGAGCGAGGCAGCAAACGTCCCAGTCGCAAAACATCCTGAGAGGGTGTAACCGGTGTAATCGGAGATGAGGTAACTTCATCGAAACTGTAAGGATCTGTCGTAAATTGATCAAACATAGACTTGCCCAATCTGCATAGCAACAAAAAAACAATCAAAACAAAATTCGCAACCAAATGAGTGCTTTACTTTGAGTATACGACCGAAAAGAGCCGAGCATTTGCCTGCAAATGAGTATTTTTGCTAAGAATTTCAAAAAATAGCAGAAAAAATGCCCTGCTTCAATTCCTGATGCGGGACAAATATAACAAATTGAATTTATTTAAATTCGAGGCGAAGATTTTTCATCTTCGCCTCATCTGAGTTTGAGCTTATTAGGCCTTGGGACCGCGGGGTTGAGGTTTGGGCGCCGGATCGGGCGGTGTCAAAAGACTGCCGGTATTGACGATGTAGTCAAATTCTTCCATCGTTTCTTCTCCCACCGCTTTTTGCAGGTCAGCACGGGCTTTGACATAAGCGTCAAAGGCTTTAGCGTGAGCATTCATAAAATCGCTTCGCGCCTGAAGTCGATCTTGCCGTGCCATACCGGGACGAAAAGCCTCGCGACGGTCAAAACGCACCTGGGCTAAATCGCCGTAAGCCTTCTGCATTTGCTGCCAGGCTTTTTGCTTCGTATCAATCCCCAAGACAGTGCCGACTTCATTAAGAAAATCCGTGGCCTCCTGTGCGTTCATGCGGAAAGTGTGAACGCCTCTGTCCATAGCAAAACGGGGGCCTGCCATATGATGCGGTCTCATTCGGTAGCAATCTCCGCAATAACCGTCACGGGGACCGTCATAGCGATGATGCCAACCGGGGCCGGGATGATCATCCCAACAAGGGGCGCCATGCCAGGCAAAGCTGCTTAACGGAATTAATCCCGCAGAAATAACGGCGGCGATAATAAAAGGTTTTTTTGTCATAATTATTCCCCTACCTGAAAAATATCCCCTGCGTGTCGTTGCAGCATCGCAGGGGAAGTAAAGACTTTAGCTTGCTTGCAATTGCAGTGTACGCAAGGCTTGCGCAACAATCTTTTGGTAACTGTATATTTTTGTTATAGCCGTGTGTCTGCTCGTAACCTGGCCTAAGATTAAAAATACTGCTCTAAACGTCTTTCCAGCTCCTAGCCCCTGCCCCGCTTTTGATACAATGTTGGCGTCATAAATTTACATTTTTTCAGGACGTTACAAAATGGAACTTTCCGCTTTAACCGCTCTGTCTCCGCTCGACGGCCGCTACGCTCGCCAAACCGAGTCTTTGCGTGACATTTTCTCCGAATCCGCTTTCATGCGCGCACGTGTTCGCGTGGAAGTGGAATGGTTAATTGCTTTGTCCGAAGCACAACTGCCCGAACTTGATCACCTCTCCGATCATGGCAAAGCTTATCTGCGCGGACTTGTGGAAAACTTCACCGTCCAATCCTGCCAAGAAATCAAAGACATCGAAAAAACCACAAACCACGATGTCAAAGCCGTTGAATATTGGATCAAAGAACAAGTTTCTCATGACGAAGAGCTCGCCCGCGCCAGTGAATTTGTCCACTTCGGCTGCACCAGTGAAGACATTAACAACACCTCTCATGCCTTAATGCTCACCGAAGGACGCAAAGAACTCGTGGCCTATCTTCGTTCCATTCACCAAACTTTGGTTGAAAACGCTCACCGTTGGGCTGAAGTTCCGATGCTCTCGCGCACTCACGGTCAAACGGCCTCTCCCACCACCGTCGGCAAAGAATGGGCCAACGTCGCCATGCGCCTGAAACGCGCAATTGAATCCATCGAATCGGTCACCATTTTGGCGAAGATGAACGGTGCTGTCGGCAATTTCAACGCTCACACCATCGCTTATCCGGAAAAAGATTGGGAAGCCTTTGCCAAGAAAGTTGTTGAAGAACGTTTGGGGCTGACCTTCAATACCCACACGATTCAAATTGAACCGCACGATTACATGGCCCAGCTTTTTGATGCCATCGTTCGAGCCAATACGATTTTGCTCGACCTTGACCGCGACATCTGGGGCTACATCTCCATGGGCTTTTATAAACAAAAACTCAAGGAAGGCGAAGTCGGTTCTTCGACCATGCCGCACAAGGTCAACCCGATTGACTTTGAAAACTCCGAAGGTAACCTGGGCATTGCCAACGCGCTCTTAACGCATTTGGCTCAAAAGCTGCCGATTTCCCGCTGGCAGCGCGATTTAACGGACTCAACCGTTTTGCGTAACCTCGGAGTGGCTTTCGGCTATTGCTTCGTAGGCTACAACGCCCTTACCCGCGGTTTGGGTAAGCTGCAGCTCAACGAACACCGCATCGCTGAAGACCTTGATCATGCCTGGGAAGTGCTTGCCGAGGCCATTCAAACCGTTATGCGCCGCTACGGTGTGCCTCACCCCTACGAACAGCTCAAGGCTCTTACCCGCGGCAAGGGCATCACACCGGAAACCATCCACGAATTTGTTTCTCAGTTGGATATCCCGGCCGATGCCAAGGAACGTCTGATGAAATTAACACCTGCCACCTATATCGGTAAGGCTGTTGAATTAGCCAAACGCGCCTAATTACCGCTTGATTTCGCCAAAAGCCCGGAATTTTCTCTCCGGGCTTTTTCGTCCCTGTGATCCGGAGCTTGGAATCTGCAACTTTTTGAGTAATGACACCTTTAGTCAATGCAGAAAAATATTATGCAAATGCTTAAAATGTTTGGATTGAAATTACCAAATGCGTCCTGATTTTCAGAGGTTTTCAGCATGGCGTCGGCTACTGTTTTTCGCAAAGACTATATTCCTCCCACTCATTGGGTTGACTCAGTTTATTTGGAATTTGATCTCCATCCCCAGCAAACGCATGTTCACAGTACTTTGATGATTCGCCCCAACGAGGATCGAATCAACAATGACCTTGTCCTCAACGGGCGAGAACTGGATCTGGTGAGTATTGCCATCGACGGCCGTAAACTTGATCGCTCGGAATACACGATTCAGGCCAATGGAGACTTGGTTCTCAAAGGAATTACTCAAGCCATCAAGCTGGAAATTGAAAACATCATCAATCCCCAGGCCAATTCCTCTTTGTTGGGTTTATACCTCTCCAACGGCAACTTCATGACTCAATGTGAGGCTGAAGGATTCCGCCGCATCACCTATTACCCGGATCGGCCTGATATCTCGGCAAAGTTCACCGTTCGCATCAACGCCCCTACATCGGTTTGCCCTGTCTTACTCTCAAACGGCAACCTTATCGAAGAGGGTGAATTGGACGGTAACTGGCACTACACTTGCTGGGAAGATCCGTTCCCGAAACCCAGCTATCTTTTTGCGCTGGTTGCCGGTAATTTGAAGTGCCGCGAGGAAAAATTCCAACTCAAAAACGGCAAAAAAGCCTTGCTTCAGATTTGGGTTGAATCTCGCAATCTGGACAAAACAGAATTCGCACTTGAAAGTCTGAAACGAGCCATTGCCTGGGATGAAGAGCGTTTTGGTCTTGAGTTGGATCTTGAACGCTTCATGATTGTCGCTACCGATGATTTCACCATGGGTGCCATGGAAAACAAGGGGCTCAATATCTTTAATTCACGCTGTGTATTGGCTACCCCGCAAGTTGCCACCGATCGTGACTTTGCCCGTATTGAAAGCGTTATCGCTCATGAATATTTCCATAATTGGACCGGCAACCGCGTGACCTGCCGCGACTGGTTCCAGCTCACTCTTAAAGAAGGTCTCACCGTTTTCCGCGAACAAGAATTCGCCGCCGATATGTTGGGCGACAGCACAGCACGCGCTGTCAAACGCATTGAAGATGTACGCTATCTGCGTGACCACCAATTCCCGGAAGACTCCGGTCCCATGGCTCACCCGATTCGCCCCGAGTCCTATGAGGAAATCAATAATTTCTACACTGTGACAGTGTACGAAAAAGGCGCCGAAGTCATCCGCATGCTGCAGACTCTTTTGGGCAAAGACGGCTTTAAACGCGGGCTTGACCAATACATTCGCGACCACGACGGCGGCAATGCCACGTGCGATGACTTCGTTGAAGCGATGGCAGAAGCCAATATGCGTAATCTGACTCAATTTAAGCGTTGGTACTCTCAAGCCGGCACTCCTCACGTTCGCGTGCGCACTTATTGGGATGAGCAAACGGCTACGTACTCGGTGACGCTGTCGCAGTTTTGCCCGCCTACACCCGGTCAAAACAAAAAAGAGCCCTTCTTCATTCCGTTTGATATCGCGCTCTTTAACAGCAAGGGAAAGCCCATCTCGCTGCAGCTTCAGGGCGAAACCAATGCCAAGGGAACTTCACGTGTGCTTGAACTCACCGACGAAGAACACACCTGGGTATTTGTGGGCGTGAAGGAAAAACCCATCCCTTCGCTTGCAAGAAACTTCTCCGCTCCTGTCATTGTCGACTATGACTATGCCCCGGAAGAGCTGGTGTTCTTAAGCCAATGTGACAACGACGCCTTTAACCGTGCGCAGGCAATGGAGCAACTGTCCTTGCTGTGCATCAATGAGATGGTCGCTGACTACGAACGCGGCACGCGCATGGTCATTAACCCTCACTACAGAAATGCCTTTGAGTCAATGCTCACCGATAAGAGCATTTCACCGGCATTTAAGGCGATTGCTTTGACGCTTCCCAGCGAAGTCCGCATTGCTGAAGATCAGCCGATGATCAATCCGATTGCAATTCGAGCGGCTATTCGTTCGCTTCGTGAACAGCTCGGCCGTCAATTCTCACACGCCATCATGCGTGTCTTTGACGACAACGCCCCCAACCCGGTCTATACGCCTTCCGCAGCGGAAGCCGGTAAGCGTGCCATGCGGGCATTTTGCTTTGAACTGTTGTTGGCCGGCGGTAACGCCAAATCACTCTTGCGAGCCCGTCAGAGCTTTGAAACCAGTAAGAATTTAACCGAGCGGCTTGACGCCCTGCGCATCATCGTCAACAGTGCTTCGCCCACAAAATTTACGCTGCTTGAAGCCGCGGAAGCAGAATGGCGAAAAGAACCCCTGCTTATCAACAAGTGGTTTACGCTTCAGGCAACCGCTACGTTGCCGATGGATGAGTGCCCGATTGTCGATGTGGTTCAAAACCTCATCGAACGCTACCCGGGTTATAACGCTCACAACCCCAACAATGTTTACTCGTTGGTACTGGCTTTCTGTCAAAACAATTTGGCCGAATTCCATCGACCCGACGGAGCTGGCTACAAGCTGTGGGTGCAGCAGGTGCTTAAGCTTGACCGCATCAATCCTCAGGTGTCGAGCCGGCTCGCGCGCTGCCTTGATAACTGGCGCCGCTTTACCCCAGAGTGCTCCAAACTCATGTTCAGCGCACTCAAGTACGTTAATTCACAACCCAATCTGTCGGCAGACTTAAGAGAGGTCGTCGGCAAAGCGCTCAATAACGCAACGCATTAATTTTGATAAGGACTGAAAAGATGGCAAAAACATTAGACCTGTACTTGCATGACCTGGAAGTACACCATCATGTTGACCCTCGTCTGACGGCTTTAATTGCCCATTTGGCGGGTACCTGCAAAGAAATCAGTTTTAAGGTCAGTCAAGGCGCATTGGCCGGTGTGTTGGGCTCAGCCGGCAGCGAAAATGTTCAGGGCGAAACGCAAAAGAAACTGGATATCATCGCCAATGACATCATGTGCCGGGCCTGCACTGAAAGCGGTTTTGTAAGCGGAGTGGCCAGTGAAGAAATGGACCACGCACTTCAAATCCCTGAAGACTGTGAAGTCGGTCCTTACTTGGTTTTATTCGACCCCTTGGACGGCTCGAGCAATATTGACATCAATGTCTCAATCGGCACGATTTTCTCGATTCTGCCCGCCGGAGAACCTCACCGCGATGTCAAGGATGAAGAATTCCTTCAACCGGGCAGAAAGCAGCTGGCCGCCGGTTACGTTATCTACGGTCCGCAAACCCAGCTTGTCTTTACGCTTGGTTTCGGCACAACGCTCTTTACCTTAGACTTAGGCACCGGCAATTTCTATCAAACCATCGAGAAGCTTGAAATTGCCACTCAGGCCAAAGAATTCGCCATCAACTGCTCCAATATGCGTCACTGGGAACCGCCTGTTCAACGCTATATCACTGAGCTGCTTGCTGGGACTACGGGTCCCCGAGGCAAGGATTACAACATGCGTTGGGTGGCTGCCATGGTCGCGGAAGTGCACCGTATCTTAAATCGCGGCGGCATCTTCATGTACCCAAAAGACAACAGAGATCCCTCTAAACCCGGGAAGCTTCGCTTGATGTACGAAGCCAATCCGATGAGTGGGCTCATTGAACAGGGGGGCGGCCGCTCCACCAACGGTTATCAGGACATCCTGGATATCACGCCGGAAGGTCTGCATCAGCGTGTAGCCGTATTTCTCGGTGCCAAGGAAGAAGTGGATTTAGTGACTTCGTTCCATCGCTAAAAATACACCATGGAAGCGATACTCGACTTTTTTCTGAATTGGCTTGTACTGCCGCTCATTATCATTTACGGATTTGTGAGTTGGAGTAAAGAACACCCGGATACAAAATTTATGATCAATCCGGAAGACGAAGAGCCAAAAGAAAAAACCACCGTCAAACCGGACATTAAGTCAGAGTAGCGTGATTTAAAGGCGTTTTTGATAGAGAAAATCAATCAAAAACGCCTTTTCGATAAATAAAATCTATTACGAACGGTGACAACTTAAATTGAGTTTTTTCACAAGCGTTCTTATACTGACGCTAACCCCTTTTTAGCTAACAGTCCCTGCAAAATTTGGGAGAATCTATGTCCAAGCATGAATCCTTGGATGTCCGCGTTGCTGTGGAGGCGGACAATCCGGCGCTGGTTCGCAATGAATCCTTGTGCGTGAATTGTTCAATGTGCCGACAAGTCTGCGAAGACTATATCGGCGTGCATGGCCATTATGACCTGACGAAAACCGGTGACAAAGCCATTTGCATTCACTGCGGTCAATGCATCAATGTCTGCCCGACCGGAAGTCTTTTTACGCGTAATGAATACCCGTTGGTGCAAGAAGCTATTGACGATCCGGATTGTATTGTTGTCATTTCAACCTCTCCTGCCGTCCGAGTTGCTCTGGCTGAAGCTTTTGGTTTGGAAGCCGGTCGTTTTGAAGAAGGCAAAATGGTCGGGCTGCTGCGAAAGCTCGGTGCCGATTACGTTCTCGACACCAATTTTGCTGCCGACCTCACCATCATGGAAGAGGCTTCTGAATTGGTGGAAAGAATCACCAAAAAGACTGGTCCCCTGCCTCAATTTACGAGCTGCTGCCCTGCCTGGGTAAAGTATGCTGAAACCTTCCACCCGGAAATTATTCCCAATATTTCCAGTGCGAAAAGCCCGATCGGCATGCAAGGTGCCACAGTTAAAACGTACTTTGCGAAAGAAAAAGGACTGCAAGCCAAGAAAATCATTCACGTGGCGCTTGCCCCCTGCACAGCCAAAAAATTTGAAGTGCGCCGTGAGGAATTCAACAGCAGCGGCCGATACGCCGGTGATGAAACCATCCGTGACACCGATTACGTTATCACGACTACGGAATTAGCCGAATGGGCTCAATCCAAGGGAATCGGTTTCGATGATATTGAACCCTCGCATTATGATCGTTTGATGGGCGAAGGGTCCGGTGCCGGTGTCATTTTCGGCAACACGGGCGGTGTGATGGAAGCGGCGTTGCGCACTGCACACTACTTCATCACCGGAAAGGCTGCTCCGGCAGAATTTTTCGACCTCACACCTGTCAGAGGATTAACTGATGTTAAGCAGGCTCATGTTCATATCGGGGATTTGGAACTTGATGTTGCCGTTGTTTACGGCACCGCCAACGCCGGTCGTCTCATTGACGAAATCAATCGGGGGGAAAAGCATTTTCACTTTGTTGAAGTCATGACGTGTCCCGGCGGCTGCATCAGCGGCGGCGGTCAGCCGAAATTAAATTGGGGACAGGAAGATCTGACTCGTCAGCAACGCATTGATGCGCTTTATCAGCGAGACCGTGACTTAGGCATGCCGCACCGCACCAGTTACGAGAACGAAGAAATTAAACGCATTTACGAACAATTTTATGGTCACCCGCTCTCAGAGCTGGCCGAACAACTTTTACATACCCGCTACACTGATCGTAGCGCAGACTTAGGAGAGAAAAAAATGAAATACCGTTGCAAAGTTTGCGGTTACATCCATGAATGTGACGGCGAATTGCCCGCCGACTATATTTGCCCGATCTGCAAGAAGGGCATTGAGTTCTTCGAACTCGTTGAAGAACCCAAACAGGGAAACGGAAAATTGGCCGGAACCAAGACTGAAAAGAACTTAATGACCGCCTTTGCCGGCGAATCTCAAGCCCGCAATAAGTACACGTATTTTGCCGAAGTGGCCAAACGTGAAGGTTACGAACAGATCGCCGCGATCTTCCTGCAGACCGCACGCAACGAACAAGAACACGCCCGTCTGTGGTGTGACGCTTTGGGCTGGATCCAAGATACGGCCAAGAACCTTGGTGCTGCCGCTGAAGGCGAAAACTATGAATGGACGGACATGTACGACGGTTTTGCCAAGGACGCCGAAGCCGAAGGCTTTACGGAATTGGCTGCCAAGTTCCGTGCCGTGGCTGCCATTGAAAAGGCTCACGAAGAACGTTATCGCAAGCTCTTGAAGAACGTTGAAATGCAACAGGTGTTTGAAAAGGCCGGTCAAACGATGTGGGAATGCCGCATCTGCGGTCACCTCGTGATGGGCATGAAGGCTCCTGAAGCCTGCCCGGTTTGCGGCTACGCTCAGAGCTACTTTGAAGTGCGTGCAGAAAACTACTAATCTGTAGCTTTACACTTCTGTCAGGGGTTACCGGATTCGGCAACCCCTTTTTGTATCAGTTGAAAATTATTTCTTCTCCGCCTTTTTCTCTTTGAGAAGATCTCTGATTTCTTCTAAAAGTGCAATATCGGCGGGCTTGGCAGCAGGTGTCGCAGCTGCGGCTTTCGATTCTTTATTTTTTGCCAAAAGCTTTTCTTCAGCGGTTCGGCGAACTTTATTGACGAAACGAACCAGGCAGAACACCACCAGAGCCATCAAAAGAAAATGAAACACTGCGGTAAAGAAGGCTCCGTAACCAAAAACTGCCGCGCCCGCTTTAGTCAGCGCTTCGTAGCTCATCGGACCGCTGTAGTTTTCCGGCATTGAGAGCACAAAGAAAAAGTTTGAGAAATCCTGCGAACCGATCAAAACACCGAGAATAGGATTAATCACATCCTTAACCAAGGAATTTACGATTGCTGTGAAGGCAGCGCCCACGATCACACCGACGGCCATGTCAATGACGTTGCCACGGCTGATGAAAGCTTGAAAATCAGAAATAAATTGCCTCATTTTTATCCTAACGTATTGAAAAACATCGGGATTATAAAATATTTTTCGATTCGTCCAGTAGTACTTCAAACCTTTTTTTCTTAAATTTCATTAGAATAGAGCATTCGTTTGCGGATGTAGCTCAATGGTAGAGCAGAGGCTTCCCAAGCCTATGACGGGGGTTCGATTCCCCTCATCCGCTCCAGAGATCTTTATTATTGCCAACGGACCTGTGAGTCCGTTTTTTTCTAATATGACCGAAAGACGAGTACTGAGCGCCGAAGAGATTGAAGCGTTCAAGAAAAAACACATTCGCAGTTTTACACTGCGCCGCGGCCATATCAGTCAAGCGCAAAAACGCGCTTTGGAAGAATTGCTTCCCCGATACGCGGTTGAATATTCACAAAATCTGATTAATCCTGAAGAGTTATACGGACGTAAGGCTCCCTGGGTTTTGGAAATTGGCTGCGGTATGGGAGAAACGACCGCTGCCATTGCCCAAATGCATCCGGACGTTAACTTTTTAGGCTGTGAAGTATTTTCTGCAGGCGTCGGCGCTTTGGCTAAACGACTCGATGAAATGTCTTTGAATAATGTTCGCATTATTCAACACGATGCCGTTGAAGTGGTCAAGGATATGATTGCCCCCGACAGTTTGGACGGTGTGCATATTTACTTCCCGGATCCATGGCGCAAAGCCAGACATCACAAGCGTCGTCTGGTCGCTCAGCCTTTTATCCATGATTTGGTTCAGCGAATTAAACCGGGCGGCTACATTCACTGCGCCACAGACTGGGAAAACTATGCTGAACAGATGCTTGAAGTGCTCAGTTCTGAACCGTTAATTGCCAACCTCCACGAGGGTTATTCTCCCGTGATGGCCAATCCTATTACCGAGCGCCCCATGACTAAATTCCATGCCAGAGGCGAGCGTTTGGGACACGGTGTTTGGGACCTCGTATTCAAACGTCTGTAACCGGTGATTTTCGCTATGGATATCATTTATCAGCTTAAAGCGTTCATTCTCGGCATCGTTGAAGGACTCACAGAGTTTCTGCCGATTTCTTCAACAGGCCACCTGATCATTGCCGGTGACCTTCTTAATTTCGACGGTCCTGAAGTCAATACTTTCAGCATTGCCATCCAAGCCGGTGCCATTTTTGCCGTCTGCTGGTTCTACCGCACGAAGCTTTGGAATATTCTGCTGCACTTATTGCAGCCTGGGAAAGACCGTCAGCTCGCTATCAATATTGTTGTGGCCTTTTTACCGGCAGCAGTATTGGGGGTTATCTTTGCTGACATCATCGAGGAACTGCTCTTTAATGCAGTGACCGTGGCTATTGCTTTAGTCGTTGGAGGCCTGATTATTTTCTGGATTGAAAACCTTCACGCCAAACGCTCCTATGCCCCCCGTGTTCAAACGATGGATGACATGACAATTAAAGATGCCTTCCTCGTGGGCTGCATGCAATGTATCGCCATGATCCCCGGCACCAGCCGCTCCGGCTCTACAATTATCGGCGGGTTGGTTCTTGGACTTTCGAGAAAAGCCGCAACGGAATTCTCGTTTTTCCTTGCCATTCCGACAATTTTCGGAGCCACGGTCTATTCTTTGGCCAAGATATTTTTCAAAGTCTCCAGTGAGCACAGCTTCGTATGGACAACCGACATGACCTTGGGTTTTACTGTAGGGTTCATTGTTTCTTTCGTAAGCGCACTGATTGTCATTAAATGGCTCTTAAACTACGTATCTTCCAACGACTTTAAAGCGTTCGGCTGGTACCGAATTATTTTCGGGGTCATTATCCTCGGCACATACTACAGCGGCCTTGTTCAATGGTAGTTTCTGAGGACGCAGCCTTAGAAATATTCTCTTTCAAAAGTTGCGTCCCTCAATTTGTAATTTCCGACAATCTGATACACAATTATCTTGTTCCCGATAGTTGGTCGGTTGCTTTAAGATTCCTTGTTCCAATGCTTAACCCAACCGGTTGCTGGACTTGGGGCCGGCTGTGCGGAGGCACGTGTTGCTTCCCCGAAACCCGTCTCAGAGGCGACCAATCTTGATTCTTCGGACTCAGGATGCAAGGCAACCCCTATCGGGAACTCTTCTATCATCTCTCATTACGGTTTTCCCCATGGCAAAAAAATTTTGGTTAATGAAATCCGAGCCCTCAGAGTGTTCATTTGAAAGCGTCATGCAAATGCCTCAGAAAACCGTTCCATGGTTCGGTGTCAGAAATTACCAGGCCAGAAATTTTATGCGAGACGAAATGCAGGTAGGCGATGCGGTGCTTTTTTATCATTCGTCCTGCCCCAATCCGGGAATTGCAGGTCTGGCACACGTCTCGAGCCTTGCCAAGCCCGATGAGACACAGTTTGATCCCGCTAGCGTTTACTTTGATCCCAAATCGAAACGAGAAAACCCCCGCTGGGTCTGTGTTGATGTCAAAGTCGATAAACCTATAAAGCTCATTGACATTGCTACCTTGAGAAAATATCCGCAGCTCTCCGATATGCGGGTCTTACAAAAGGGCAACCGTTTATCAATCACGCCTGTCAGTGAAAGCGAATTTACATTCATCATGGAACATTTGGTCGAGTACCTTTAGCAATATTTCAAAAATTGTTTGCAAATTAAAAAAAACTACGGCATAATTCTGCTTCTCCCAAAACGGGAGCTTAAAAATGGGACGCCGGTTTAGCTCAGTTGGTAGAGCAGCTCATTCGTAATGAGAAGGTCGGGAGTTCAAGTCTTCTAACCGGCACCATCTCTGAAACTCGTCAGCTGACGAGTTTTTTTGTATCTGCACTGTCATTTCTGTGTTAGGCTTTACGCTTCTCTTTCTCGGGACATTAAACAATGATTGACATCAGTCATCTTTCTCAAGCCTTCACGACACCTGACGGCAAAACAGTTCACGCCGTCAAGGACATCACCCTGCACATTAACAAAGGGGAAATTTTCGGAATTATCGGTCGCTCCGGCGCCGGTAAGTCCACACTGGTGAGAACCATTAACTTTCTGAACAAACCGACTGAAGGCACCGTCCGAGTCAACAATCAGTGTCTCAATGACCTGAATGCTGACGAACTGAGGGCGCTACGCTCCAAAATCGGCATGATCTTCCAGCACTTCAATCTGTTGAGTTCTCGTACGGTTTTTGAAAACATTGCCCTGCCTCTTGAACTGCATAACGTCCCGAAAGAAGAAATCGAGAAAAAAGTCAACCATCTGATTGAGTTGGTAGGTCTTACCGAACACAAAAACAAGTATCCCCGACAGCTCTCTGGCGGACAAAAACAGCGTGTTGGTATCGCAAGAGCGCTTGCCAATGACCCGATTGTTTTGCTGTCCGATGAAGCCACAAGCGCTTTAGACCCGGAAACAACACGATCGACATTGGAGTTACTCTCCAGAATTAATCAGACATTAGGCGTCACAATTGTTCTGATTACTCACGAAATGGAAGTAGTCAAACAAATTTGTGATCGAGTGGTCGTTCTCGATAAGGGGCAAATCGTTGAAAGCGGAACGGTATTGGAAGTTTTCCGCCATCCCAAACATCCGACAACGCGCGCCATGCTCGCTGACGTGGTTGTGCACGATATGCCCAAACGTATTTATGACACCGTTCGTGATCGCATTGAAACAGCTGAGCAAAACGGCCGTTTTGCCAAACTGCTTCGATTGACTTTTGTCGGCTCCGAAGTCACCCTGCCGGTCCTTTCCATCATTACGCGTCAATATGAAATTGATTTCAACATTCTTCAGGGACAGGTTGAAGAATTAAAGGGAACGAGTTTCGGTATGCTCACGATTCTGGCTGAAAGCCCCAATCGTGATAACTACGCCGATGCACTGCAATTTTTAAAAGACAACAAAGTTGAATTTGAAGAGGTTGATTTATCATGAATGCCGACATCGTAGCCCTCTTGGGGGAAGGCTTCATTGAAACAGTCATTATGGTGATTGGAAGCGGAGTGCTCGGAAGCATCATCGGGATTCCGCTGGGGGTACTCCTGCACGTGACAGACAAGGGAGGTTTGATGCCTCGTTTGGCAACCAACGCTGTCGTCGGCGTCATTGTCAATGCCATTCGCTCCACCCCGTTCATCATTTTGCTCGTGGCCATTTATCCGCTCACCCGCCTCATCGTCGGCACCACAATCGGTACTACTGCCACACTGGTACCTCTGGTCATTGGTGTAGCGCCTTTTATTGCCCGATTGGTTGAGACAAGTTTGCGTGAAGTTGATCGCGGACTGATTGAGGCCGCTCAGTCTATGGGAGCGACCGATATGCAAGTGATCACAAAAGTACTGATCCCCGAAGCCATGCCGGGTATTGTAGCGGGGGTCACCATTGCCATCGTTACCTTGGTCGGTTACTCAGCGATGGCCGGAGCCATTGGCGGCGGCGGATTGGGTGACATCGGTATCCGTTACGGCCACAACCGCTACATGCCTGATGTGATGTGGACCGTGGTTTTGATCTTAGTGGTTTTTGTTCAGGTGATTCAAAGTTTCGGCGACTGGTGCGTCAGGAAAGTCTCGAAACGCTAATAAAAAATTGCCGGCATCAGTTCAAACTAAGCCGGCAATTTACTAAAGAATATCCGATTTTAATTCGGTTATTTTTCCTTTGTGCCTTCAATCACTTTCTTTTCTGTGATGCTGATATCTTTTCCGGCCGCCATTTCAACAAGCTGCGAAAGGCGATCCTCCACCTCACCGACACTAGCCGACAACGAATTGACCGTCTCTTGAGCACTCTCATCAACGGCAGCCTGAACGCCATTGACGGCAGCCATTAAAGAAGAGTGACGCGAGGCGCTTTGATTTTGCAATTCCGTGATTTGCTTTTGCATTTCACTTTTCAATTCAGTGAAGCGCGAAAGCTCGGCCTTCTGTGCCAAATCTCTTGCCTGCTGAAGCTGCTTGTTGACGCGGCGCAGTTCCATTGACAGACCCGCCTGTTGGACAAATCCGTAAATCAGGCAAATCAGAATCAACAATCCCGGCCCCATAAGCAAAATCAATCCCAACGGCGCTTGAATTTCCGTCCATAACAGATTGACGTTAACTTCTGCCATCACGCCTTCCCAATTCACAATCAGGAAAACTGAACAAAGCACAAACAAAAGCAACAGAAATACAGATCTCAAATGCATGACAAACTCTCAACAATTGATCGGTTTCTTAACTCTATCACGGCAGCAGTCACTGAGGGCACAATTTTGCAAAAGAACTTTTCCAAGTGAGCGAAAGAGTCTAAGATGGTGAAGAAGTTTACTAAGGAGAGCATTTCATGCAACAAGATCCCCGATTCCCCCGTCTTCATATTGTCGACCACCCGTTGATTCAACACAAACTGAGCATCATGCGGGATAAAAACACCTGCACAAAAGATTTCCGTGCACTCTTGCGCGAAATTGCCTTATTGATGGGTTACGAAGTGACGCGAAATTTGCCGTTAACCACACACCAGATTGAGACCCCGCTTTGCCGTTATGACGCACCGGTGCTTGCCGATAAAAAACCAGTGATTGTGCCGATCCTTCGAGCCGGTCTCGGCATGGCCGACGGCTTTTTGGAATTAATGCCCTCGGCCCGAGTCGGTCATATCGGTATGTATCGCGATGAAAATAAAAGACCGGTCGAATATCTCGTCAAGCTTCCTGATTTAGAGGGCAGAACATTTTTCCTGGTCGATCCCATGCTTGCCACCGGTTATTCCGCTGCGCACGGTGTTGACGTTTTGAAAAAACGCGGCGTCAAAGGCGAAAACATTATTTTCATGTCTCTGCTGTGTGCTCCCGAAGGCGTAGAAACATTCCAGAAACTGCATCCTGATGTTGACGTTTATACGGCAAGTCTTGATGATCATCTGAATGAAAAAGCATACATCGTTCCCGGATTGGGTGATGCGGGCGACCGTTTGTACGGCACGCTTTAAACAGAAAAAATAACAAACAACAAAATTAAGGGTTAACCCTAGTATTTCAGGCTGATCTTACAGTTTAGAAATACTTTTATTAGGGTTAACCCTAATTTTTGCCTTAAAAAAACTTAAATTAATCTGAAAAAAGCACAAAAGATATGACATAACTCAAACCTTTTTGTCTCAAAATGGAGGATGATACGCATGTCGGAACGCGGAAGTGTTCTGTCTGTTTGTATTTTTACGTAAATGTCATCAAAACGCTTGGACCGCGTTTTGAATTTAGGACAAAACTTCTTAATAAAGGTAATTATCATCATGTCGATGTACACCTCTGATCAAGAAAAATACTCTAACACCCCGACGTCTGAAGAAGTCATCGCCGGTGTCGAGTTGCGCAACGCCAAGCGTAAGAGCAGATGGCCTGCTTACTGCGACGTGGCTCAGTCCGTGACTGGCTTGTTGCTCGGTATTTTCCTTTTCTGCCACATGGCTTTCACGAGCTCCATCCAATTGGGTAAGGATGTGTTCTGGAACCTGTGCGCTTTCTCCGGCGGCTATTTCTTTGACGCTGAAGAACACGCCTGGATGCACGTCGTTTTGATCGGCATCATCACCCTCTTGGTGATCATCCACGCTTTGATGGCTTTGCGTCGTTTCCCGACGAGCTATCGTATGTTCCACAACATCAAGAGCCAATACCAATTCATCGCTCACCGCGACACCACGCTCTGGATTGTCCAAATCGTGACCGCTGTGATCTTGACCGGTATGGTCTTCCCGCACGTGACCCCGATGATCCTCGATCCGGAAGCTATCGGCCCGAACTTCTCCTCCTTACACACCTATCACAACGGTTTGCTCTGGACGTTCGTGTTCTTGGTGGCCACGGAATTGCACGGCATGATCGGCTTGTATCGTTTGGCTGTTAAGTGGGACGTTCTCGCCGGCAACCGCGAAGCTCTCCGCAAGATCATGTACTGCGTGGTCGTTTTGATGATCGCCTGCGGTTCCATGACGATGTGGACGTACTACAGCAACGGTAAGGCCCTCGTTGAAAGCGGCGAACCGATCGTGAAGTACGAACCGGTTAACAACTGGTGGAAGTAATTCTCAGCTTTGACTGATTACTGACAAGCGCGACCTTCGGGTCGCGTTTGTTTTTGCCTGTTTCGAATTTTGTCTGCCGATCAACAATTTCGGTAAACTCATTAGGTAGACCAAATTCAAAGGAACGAAATAATGCATGTGCGCTTAATCATTGCTCTCGGCGCTATCGGTTTATTGGCCGGTTGCATGGCAAATTCTGTCTCCCCTCAAGGTCAGCAGGTTGTTATCGTACAAAGTCTGCCTTCTCAATATCAATGTACATACAAAGGTGAAGTGGCCGGCTCTCAAGGCAATTGGCTAACGGGCGGATGGACAAGTAATAAGAATTTGGCGCTCGGTGCCAGAAATGAATTAAGAAACGAAGCGGCGAAGCTCGGTGCCAATGTGGTTGTTATTACAGAAACACTTAATTCTACTGACGCTGAGAACGCTCTCGAAAATGTCACCCACATCGGCCGGGCTTATCTCTGCCGCTGAAAATTAAATGGTGACTCCGCGGTCGCGGGCCCACAATGCCGCTTGTGTGCGTGAGGCAAATCCCATTTTTTTAAGAATATGCTTCACGTGCACTTTGACGGTGCCCATTTCAATTGACAAATACTCTCCTGTCTGCTGATTGCTCATTCCGATTGACAGGCATTTCAATACATCTTTTTCACGGCTTGTCAGGCAATTCAGGTCCCGATCTACTTCGCCGGTGTCCTCACGGAACGCTCGTGTCAAAGCCGCCATCAAACGATTGCTGACAACGACCTTACCGCTGCAGACTCTTTTTATTTGAGACAAAAGTTCGGGCACTTCGATCAGTTTAGACAGATAGCCTTCGGCTTGAAGCTGAACCGTAGCCATCAACTCCTCACTGTCATCACGGTCGGTCATCATGATGACTCGTGCAGGCCGTTGAAGATTTTTGGCATATCGCAGCAACTCAACAGCTACCCCCTTTTTCATGTGCATATCCACAATGATCAGATCGGGCTGAAGTCTGTCGATATAAAACATTCCCAACTGTTTATCACCGGTTTCGGCGACATTGCCGAACTCTTCATTTTCATGCAATAACCGAGCCAAGGCTTCTCGAAATAAAGGAGAACCATCGACGATAACCACACAATAATTTTTTTTATTTTCTTCAGACTGCTGCATAACGAATGCTCAAAAAAGGGCGTGCCGCCACGGCACGCCCGTACAGTACACCTAATTAGTCATCATAATGAGAAACTGCGGCCCACAAAATGTCAGTGCCCTGCATAAAGTCTTCCATCTTCATGGCTTCATGGGGATTGTGAGAGCCTAACTGATTGGCCACAAAAATCATAGCAACAGGAATGCCGTTGTTACCCAAAACAGCAGAATCGTGACCGGCGCCGGAAGCCAGACGAATGCACGGAATCCCTTCAGCCTTGGCACTGGATTCAAGTCTGTCACTTAATTGAGAATCGACTCCGGAGGGTGCCGTCAGAAGAGCCGGATCGTATTCGATCTTCACGCCGCGCTCGGCAGCCACTTCTTCACCGTACTTTTGCATCAAATCGTGGAAGCGGCGCACCGTATCCGCACTTAGGCTTCGAATGTCGACGGAAAATGTAATTTCGCCGGGGATCACAGAAATGGCGGCACTTGATGCCATCTTCAATACACCTACCGTAAAGACCAGATCTTCACCGTTGACAAGCCACCGATCCCAGGCGCGGTCAATACGCTGCATCCAATCGGTAAAGGCCATCAGTGCATCGTGACGATAGGGTTTATCAGTTGCACCGGAGTGAGCGGCTTCACCTAAAATTTTCACAGCCTTATGGCGAATATTGCCTCGAATACCCGTCACAATACCTGCACGAGCTTCTTTTTGCGCATCCAGCGTAGGTCCCTGTTCAATGTGCAGTTCAACAAAGGCGGCAATTTTATCGGTGTCAATCAAAGCCTTGCCGCCGGAGACAGCACCGGTATCAATACCGCAGGATTGCATGGCCTGAGCCAACGTGCATGAACCGTCACGAATCTTCAAAGCCAAGTCTTTTTCGGTCAATTTGCCAAGCATACCGAGAGAGCCCATGTAGGCCTTACCGAAAAACGAGCTTTCTTCTCCGCGCATCATCAACACCGTGTAATCACGAACGGGTTGATAACCCGTCTGGCGCATCCACCACGCCACAGTCAGAGCTGCTGTTACACCGGCCAAACCGTCGTAATTGCCGCCTTGAGGAACGCTGTCAACATGAGAGCCTGCGACAAAGGCCGGCAAAGCGCGATCTTTGCCGGGCAGCGTCATCCAAACATTACCAGCGCGATCAGGTTTGATTTCCAAGTCCAGCGTGCGGCCGATGGCTGTGAGATATTCGAGCACCTCTGTCTCTTTAGCCGAGAAGGCTTGGCGCGTAACACCCTGCACATCACGGCTCATCTCGCGAATATCGTCAAAAATTTTCTTAGCAAAATCAAAACCTTTTTGTTGCAATTCGGACATTTCCGTACTCCATTGGTTAACAGACAGGTTAATTGTAGGGATTTTTTCAATGAAAAAACAAGTCGATTACATTATTAAATTCTTTTTAATCAACAGGTTACAAAACTTCACCAACTCACCATTTTTCACATTGATTGTTTTTAGTCAAAAACCAAAATAAATTTACAAAACAGTTTGACAAATGCTTTTTTTACAGGGATTTCCCTCTGGGCAGAAAGCTCAAAGTGTAGGATACTTAACGCAGTGAGAAAACCGCCGTCAAGAGCGGCAATTTCTCGTGTTTTTTAACCTTTTACAGGGAATTTCCACATGTCGTTGCTTGAATGGTTGGCAATTGCCGTTACGATTTTGACGGTGTATGCCTTGATCAAACGCTTGGAAACGCGTCTTGTGCTCTTCACGGCTGGCTTTGTGCTTTGCTTGGTCTCCATGGATCCGCTCAGTGCGTTGAATTCGTTTGCTAAGTCCATGACCAACAATTCGTTGGTGATGGCCATCTGCTCGTCGATGGGTTTTGCTTTCATCGCTAATTACACCCAATGCGACCGCAGTCTCGTTCACTATTTGGCCGCTCCGATCCGCGGTTTGGGCGTTTTCCTCATCCCGATCTGCACGGCTGTTACGTTCTTCATTAACATCGCAATTCCTTCGGCTGCCGGTTGTGCCGCTGCCGTGGGCTCCACGTTGATTCCGGTGATGATGCGCGCAGGCATTAAGCCCGCCGCTGCCGCTGCTGCAGTGATGGGCGGTACGATTGGTTCTTACCTCTCTCCGGGTACATCTCACAACCCATTCGTGGCTGAAATGGCCGGTATTGACGTGATGGAATTCATTGGCTTCCATGCCATGTGGTCCATCCTCTGCGGCGCCATCCTCGTTGTCGGTCTGCTCATCGTTTGCGTCGTCTTAGGCGACCATAAGGGCGGCAAGGGTGAAGAAGCTCAAGCTACTGCTCAAAAAGCCGACGACAACTTCAAACCCAATGCCCTTAAGGCTATCATGCCGCTCGTGCCGATCACGATCCTCGTTGTCGGTAACGTTTGGATTCCCGCCATTAAGATGGGCGTGGCTCAAGCCATGGTCTTGGGTGCCGTTATCACGTTGTTGGTTGCCTTTGCCTTCGACCGTACCAATCCGCAAGAATTCTCCAAGCAATTCTTCTCCGGTATGGGTAAGGGCTACGCTGATGTGATGGGTATCATCATCGCCGCCGGCGTTTTCGCTGCCGGTTTGCGTGCTACCGGTTT
>CAJKMT010000007.1 GCA_905201055.1 uncultured Sutterella sp.
CCGACAACGACTGCGGCCTTAGCCATTGCCGGTTTTGCCGTTTGCTCGACACTCGGACAATTCTTCCTTACCATCGCTTTCAGCCGAGGCAATCTGGTTTTAAGCGGTGCTCTGCAATATACCGTTATTCTTTTTTCCACAATCCTCGGCGTCGTGATTTTCAAGGACAGCGTGAGTTTTGTGGCAATCGGCGGAATGGTCATGATTGTGGTAGCAGGCATTTTAGCGAGCTACTTCACCCGTCAAGAAAAACAAAAAGCGCTTGAGGAAAGTAAGCATACTGACGAAGGACTGCAGCGCCATCTGCGTCATCAAAGTGCTCGCGATCATTAACAAACATTTTCGGAGATTACGATGTACGAAAACTACATTGACGAGATGATTCAAACTCGCCGTCAGATTCATAAACGTCCGGAATTAGGCTGGACGGAATTTGAAACGATGTGGCTGGTGTGCCGGCAACTTGAAAAATTCGGTATTCCGTATGTGATGGGCACTAAAGTCATCAATCCGAAATTTGTCATGGGCCGCTACCCGACCGAGGTCAAAGACGCCGTTGAACGAGCCAAAAAACACGGGGTACCGCAAAGTTTCATTGATAAAAGTGAAGGCTACACGGGTGTTGTGGCCATTATCGAAACAGGACGCCCGGGACCGGTTACGGCCTTTCGTGCCGACATGGATGCGCTTCCTGTACGTGAATCAGAAGATCCCGCTCACCTGCCCGCTAAGCTCGGTTTTGCAAGTGAACGCCCGGGACTGATGCACGCCTGCGGCCATGACGGTCATACCGCGGTGGGACTGGCGGTCTCTCATTGGCTCGAGGATCACAAAGATGAACTTTGCGGCACATTCAAGGTTCTTTTCCAACCTGCTGAAGAAGGTGTTCGTGGCGGGCGTCCCATGGCAGAGTCCGGCATTGTCGATGATGTCGATTGGTTAGTGGGCAGTCACGTGGGCGGCGCGCTCAAAAGCGGTGAAGTCTGTGTCCAGGAAGCCGGATTTCTTGCTTCAACCAAATTCGATATCTATTTCACCGGTCTTGAAGCTCATGCGGGCAACGCCCCCGAAAAAGGTCACAGCGCACTTGTGGCCGCGGCCTGTGCCACGATGATGCTTCAGGGCATTCCGCGCCACGGAGGCGGCGACTCGCGAGTGGCTGTCGGCAAACTCGTAGCCGGTGAAGGGCGCAATATCGTTGCAGCACACGCCATGATGCAGATGGAAGTTCGCGGTGAAACGCAGGAAGTCAATGACTTTATGGCAGAAAACGTTGAACGCATCATTGAGGGCGTGGAAAAAGCCTATCAGGTCACAGCTCGCGTAGAACGCGTGGGTGAAGCATCCACATTGGTCGTCTGCCCGGAAATCATGGATAAGTTGGAATGTGCGATGCATCAGGTTGAAGGCATCAAGGTGCTGCCTCGATTTAAAGAGCAAACGGGATCGGAAGACTGCTCTTGGCTCATTCGCAAAGTGGCCGATCACGGCGGACAAGCTGCCTACTTCCTCTACGGCTGCGAACACTTGGGGCATCACCGGCCTGACTTTGAAATTCAAGATGAAATCAACTTGCCGGTGGCATTCAAAGTTTGCTTAAACTTCGCCCAATTGATTAATGGTCAAAAAGACTAAAAACAAGAACACCGCCGGCGGAAAATTCCACCGGCGGCGCCCACCGAGAAAATCATCTTTCAATCACTGAATTTCAGAGCCTGACTAATTGTCACCGGAGCCTTTCTTCAGATCATAAATATTTTTTATCAACAGGGTTGCCACAACCACAGATCCACCAGCAACCGCGTACATTGAGGGGATTTCTCCGATCGCCAAAAAGACCCATACCGGATTCAGAATCGGCTCAATCGTGGCGATCAATATTGCTGTCAGGGCACTGACGTACTTAATTGCCATTGAATAAAGAATGTAGGCCAGTCCCCCGTAGACCATGCCGAAATACATGCCGCCGGCCAACGTATTAAGACTGAACGTGATATCGCCGAAAAACGGCAGGCAAATAATCAAACCGATAATGTTGCCCAAAACAATTGTGCCGACCGGGCTGCCGTCTTTTTCCATGCGGGTGAAAATGATAAAAAAGGCATAAGAGATGCCGCTGCCGATGGCGATAAGGTTGCCCCACATGCCGCCGGCGTCGGTTTTATCAAAGAAAAACAGCACCATGCCGCCCATGATTACCAACACCACCAACCAGTCGGCTTTATTGAGTTTTTCCTTAAGCAGCCAACTTGACAGCAGCGCGACAAAAATGGGGGCCGTGTATTGAAGCAAGATGGCATTGGCCGCAGTCGTCCATTTGGTTGCCACCGTGTAACAAACAGCCATGGAACAATAAGCGATGGCGCCCGCCCACTGCGCCTTATTGAAACGAAAAGAAAGCTCTTTTCTGAAAAGCGCGAAAAAAAGAACGAGGGTAAAAAAACACCGCAAACCGGTCAACGGAATCGGCGGACAATCCGTGATCTTCACAGCCAAACCGCCGGAACTCCAAAGTAAGGCTGTGAGCAATACAGCCAGGCGGGCTGATTTCGTGTTCCAACGCATTTTTTTGCTCCATGTCTGAGAAAAGCGAAACGGAGAAACCTCAAGGGTTTCTCCGCCGAATCACTCTTTTACAGAATGTATTGCAAAACCAACAAAGCCACAAAGTTACCCACAACGCAGGTAGGAATGACGCGCTTGGAAAGTTCAAGCGGGCTCACTCCGGCGGCTCCGGCCAAAATAATGCAGACACCGGCCACAGGAGAAATGGTTCTGCCAAGAGAGCCACCGTAGTAGGCGGTCATACCCAGCAAATCAATATCCAGACCGATGGTGGGAGCATGAGGCGTAATGGCATTGTTAAAGGCCATCGTCGCCGCGTCACCCGAACCGCTCAATGCCGCGATTGCGAACGGTCCCCAAGAGCCCGCGAATTTCGCGAGACTTTCCGAGGATTTCATCGCTTCGAGCAACACGTTAATCAAACCGATTTCATTCATACCGGCGGTAAACACAGCGGCTGCGGCAATGATGGAGACGATGCTGCCGAAACCTTCACCCATGCCTTTGCAGAAACGCTTTGACACTTCAAAAGGACTCGTCCAAGTCACAATGAACGTCAAAATCGTGCAAAACAGCATCACTTGAGGAATGCTGAAACGGTAAATCAAATCAACTTGTTTTGAACCCAAAATCAACAAAATCAAGGGTAAAAGCGGCATCAAAACCTTCAGGTAATTGACTTTGAAGGAATTGATTTCGCGTGTGACATCTTCCGCGGTTTGACCGTTATTTAATTGGTAGCCTTTGTTTTCTTTCTTGAACTTAGCCGTTATCACCATGCCGATGCTGCAGACAACGAGCACAGCCATCGCGGCCGGGAATGTGCGAATCACCACATCGGCCACATCGGAGTGAGAAAAGCCTGTGATCAACGCAATGTGCGGAGAGGAGATGCTCGCGCATCCGCCCCAGGTGGCCACCAAAAGCGTCGCGCCGGCCATAGCCGGATGGATGCCCGCGCGGATTAACACCGGAATAATAATCGGGCCAACAGTGGCGGCCAAACCGGCCGGGCTATTCATGGCCATCGCTAAAATCCAAGTGACAATCACCGTGCCGGGAATCAAAAACGCTTTGAATTTCAGCACATGTCTTAACGCAAAGTACGAAAAATGCTTATCACATTCAGTGAGCGTGATCACTTGCGCGAAGCCCATGGCGCACACAATGATCGGCACCAACCATCCGGAGACGAGCATCTTGGAGAAAGAGTCGAAGGCCGCCAAAGGATGACCGGCCATCAAACACATCACCAAACCGGCCCCAAAAAGAACCGCTCGCACTTCGTACTGCTTGATAATGGCCACGAAAGCCAAAACAACAATAATGACACCTAACCAGAGCAACATAATGTTCTCCTTATTGCTCGTTTTAGACCACAGGGAAGCTCATCGGAGACATTTCCTCATCCGTACGGCCTTTCCAATCGCGCTTGACGACATTGGCCCACATATGTTCGCCGGCCACCTGCATTTGTTCGCGAAGTTTTTCCTCATCCACTCCCAATACATGCCCTTCTTCGACAAGCGTCTTACCGTCCACAATAACTTTGTCGATATTGTGACTGTCAGCCGTGTAAACGAGCACCTTAATAGGATCGCGCAACGGAGAGAATTCCATGTTTTGAGTGTTAATGATGACGATGTCGGCCTTTGCGCCTTCGCAGAGCCTGCCGATATCATCACGCCCCAAGGCTTTGGCGCCTCCGATCGTGGCGGCATTAAAGACATCGGCTGCCGTGCAGGTCCAGGTGTCGATTTCCGCGATCTTGCCGAAGATGGCGGCCGCGCGCATTTCGTGAACCATATCCTGCGGGAAGGAATCGGTTCCCAAAGCCAAGTTAATGCCCATCTTGCGGTACTTGTGGAAAGACTCCAGAATCATGCCCCGGCGACCGAAAACCCACGGACAATGCACCACGGTTGTGCCGTCATTGGCGATGGTTTCCAATTCGTGACCAAAACGCAATGAATTCAAGGAGTGCCCGCTCGGCATGATGTAGTGGCCATAGAGCGTATCGGGGCCACAGATCCCGTAGTCGTGAAGGAACTCAGCCGGCGTTTGACCAAAGCGGTCGATCACCGTGCGGATTTCATTGATGGACTGAGCCGCGTGAATTTGAATTTTCATCTTTGTGGCATCTGCCGCTTTCCTGACTTCTTTTAAGTAGTCCGGCGTGACACAGTCAACCTGTCCCGGATATAAAGCGATGCGAATGCGGTCATTGAAGCTGCCCGTGTACTTTTCGTGCAGATCGACCGTATATTGCAGACGCTTAAACGCCTCGGGCTCATCCCACTCGTAATGAACTGTTTTACCGTCTTTTGTCATGAAGACACAGGAACGGGCCATGGGACCAACATAAGCACGAACGCCTGACTCACCGATGGTGTTAACCATCTGTTCTGTTCCGCGGCCTAATTCAAAAATCGTGGTGGAACCTTTCTTGATGATTTCTGACAAGGAAAAACGAAACACATTCTCCTGATCTTCGATATTGAGATGCGTGACGCGCAGTGATTCGTAGAGGCTCGTGCCGTAGAAGATCGGACTGCCGATGTCTTCCAAAAAACCTTTCTCCACAGGGCTTGCCGCCACGTGGCAATGCATATTGATTAAGCCCGGAATCACCAAACCGTTGTGAGTGTCAACAACATTGTCCGCCTTGCCCGGATATTTTTTGCCTACGTAGACAATCTTGTTGCCTTGATAAGCAAGTTCCCCGTTCTTAATAAGAACATGACCGTTATTTCGATAGCCGACAACAAAAGAATTATTCGTCAGCAACGTAATCGGTGCATTTGACATACTTGGCTCCTCCCTCAATTTAGTATAAAATATTCCGCATTGCGGAAACTTATTCCACGTATTGATGATATTAGGGTAGTCCTGCAAAAGTGACTTATCAAGTAAAAAATTCAAGAACTTACCCTAATAACTAATTTCAAATGCGAAGATGAGTCGAAAATTCTCGAAAACGATATAACTTCCATTTAATCGTTTGATTTGGCGAGTTTTTCTTTCCGCAGGACGGAAACGAGAATGACTTTTGATTATTTTTTTTTAAATATTAAAATGAACATTTTTTTGGGGATAAGGGCCAATGCAATCGTTAGATAGAGCTGTACAAGTTTTGGATGTTCTCAGCAAAACGACGGACGGAATGCCGATCACAGAACTGAGCGACCGCATTGGCTTATCCCTGAGCACCACCCACCGTTTTCTTCAATCATTAATTAACAACGGTTTGGTTATCCAAGATCCGATCTCCCGACGCTACAAGCTAGGCCTGCGCCTTTTGTCACTGGCAAGCGGGCTGCTGAAGTCCGATCGCCTATTGGAATTGTCGCGTGAAGCGATGCAACGGGCAGCTGTTTTATCGGGCAATGTGGTTTATCTTTGTAAACAGCAAAATAAAGAAATTGTTTGCGTATCTGCGACAAACCCGATCGATGACATTATTCCGAGTTTTGCCGTTCAAGTCGGCAACACGCTCCCCGTTCACGCGGGCGCAGCCGCCAAAATTATCATGGCTTACCAACCGGAGCCCTTTCTTCGCGGTTTGTTAAGAGAGCTCTCGCCCCTGCCCCAGTACACCAAGAAGACCACGGCTGATATTGAGCACGTCCTGCGCGACTACAAACATTGCCGGGAAGTCGGCTACGCGCTGTGTGATGAAGAAATCCACCTGGGGGTGATCGCTGTGGCTGCGCCGATATTTAATTACGACGGCAGCGTGTTGGGTTCGATCGGAGTCACATGCGTCAAAGCGCACACTTCAGTGCCGACGTTGGTTAAAACAATTTGCGAGTCGGCTAATGAAATCAGTCGATTGATGGGAGCTAACTAAGGCTTCTGAAAACTGGGCCAGTTTTGTTAAGAGGCATGTGATAAAAATGACATGCCTCAATTTTTCTCAGTACTTCCCCTAACTTTCTAATATTAGTCACTCGGCTCAAAAATAAAGGTATACAATGGAAAAGGTTTCCATAATAAGGAAATTTAATTTATTCTAGTGGAAATCGTTTCCATAATACGGAAACAATCTGGAAGACGAATCACTCCCGTTTTCCTTTAAAAAGATTTATTTGGAGAAAATCATGATATGGATCGGTCTGATCATCATTGTGTTGACTTTTGCGGCCATTATTAAAAAATGGGAAGCAAGAGCCTGTCTGTTTATCGCAGGTTTACTGATGTGCTTAATCAGCGGCAATCCGCTGGGGGCCATCGACGCCTTCACCAAAGCGTTGGTCAATAGTTTCCTCGTGCCGATTATTGCGTGCGCTATGGGTTTTGCCTATGTCATTAACATGACGGGCTGCGATAAACACTTTTCGTACTTAGCTCTGCGCCATGTGATCAAAATCAAAGCCTTCCTCGTGCCGTTGGCTGTTTTGGTCATTTGGGTGTTCTCTATCGCCATTAACTCCCCTGCCGGTCTGGCTGCCGCCGTGGCCCCGATTATCATCCCGGTATTGATTCGCGCAGGTGTTCACCCCGCTATGGCCGCCGCCACTGTTTTGCTCGGCACTTGGGGGGAATTCGTCAGTATCGCTTCGAGTTTGATGGCTGTGGTTGGCTCCATTTCTCACACCGATGTGCCCACCATTGTGTTGATGGTCCTTCCGGGTTCATTGGCAGGCTTAGTGGTCAGCTGCCTGGGTCTGTGGGTGATTTCCATCTTCCGCAAAGAAGACAAGGGCTACACCGGCCCCTCTGAAGATCTTGGCAACGCCAACGCCAACCTCCTCGAAGAAGTCCGCAGCTTCAAGGTTAATTACCTGAAAGCCCTCATGCCGATCCTTCCCATCGTGCTTCTGATTCTCGGTACCGATCAAGTCGGTTGGATCATGAAGTTCACAGTTCCGCAAGCCATGATTTTGTGCACGATGCTCACGCTTTTGGTGAGTTGGACGAGCCCGTTTGAAGCCATGCGCAAGTTCTGCTCCGGCATGGGGGAAGGCTTTGCTTCGATTGCCGCGTTGATCGCCGCCGCCGGTGTGTTCACCGCCGGTATGAACGCCTTGGGCATGATCGATGCCTTGATTGAAGTGATGAAGTCCTCTCAGCACATCGCCAAGATCGCTGCTTCTTGGGGCACGTTCGTGATTGCCGCCTTGAGCGGTTCGGGCGACGCCGCATGCCTCGCCTTCAACACCTCCATCACGCCGCACGCCGCCGCGATGGGGTTGGACCCGAACTACCTGGGCGCTGCCGCCTACATGGGCGCCGCTTTGGGCCGCACGCTCTCGCCGGTGGCCGGTGTCACCTTGATTTGCGCCTCCGTCGCCAAGGTTGATCCGATGGACTTGACTAAGAGAGTTGGACTCGTTGTTATCGCCACCAACTTGGTCGGCATGATCGTTGTCCAATACATTTTGGCCTAATCGCCAATGATTTCTTGGCGGTCATTTCGACCGCCAAGAAACTCTAAACAATATTTAAACATAGTAAAAAACACATTTGCATTAACTAGTTGAGTTCAAGTCTGTTTTTTACTGTATTTAGTTGAAAGTGGTTTGTATGCTGTTCGAATTACGTCAAACTTGTTTTTTAATCGCTACCGCCGTTATTTGGGGCTGCACGGTGGTCGCGCAATCGATGGGAATGGATTCTGTCGGTCCCTTTACCTTCACGGCCGCAAGAATGATTTTAGGCGCCGCCGCCTTAACCGTTGCCGTCTACGGCATCCGAAAGCATCTGCAAAAACATAACGCTGAAGAATATGCCCGACGCCGCTCACCTCGCTACGCGCGTTACCTGTTGCTGGGCGGGTTCTGGGCTGGCTTTTGCCTGTACGTGGCCCAATCGCTTCAGCAATTCGGCCTGGCCATGGGAATCGGTGTTGGGAAATCCGGTTTCATCGCTTCGCTGTATATCGTTTTTATTCCCCTGTGTGGTTACTTCTTAGGGAAAAAGCCCCGTTTATTGACATGGATCGCAGTCGCGGTTGCTTGTGTAGGCCTGTGGCTGTTATGCGTTGCCCCCGGCAGCGATTTATCCCTGAGCGCCGGCGACATCTACACGCTGCTTTGCGCCATCGGTTTCGGCTGTCACATTCTTGTGATCGGATATTTCGTCAAAGAAGTCGACAGCATTGAATTGTCGATGATGCAGTTTGTTGTCGGCGCGATTTTTTCCACCGTGTCAATGCTGCTGTTTGAATCGCCCACATGGGAAGGATGCCAAGCCGCGCTGTGGCCGATACTCTGGGCCGGCATCATGAGTAACGCGATAGGCTTTACGTTCCAACTGATCGGTCAGAGAGGAATGAATGAAACCGTTGTCGGCATCATCCTTTCCTCGGAAAGCGTGGTTTCGGTGTTGGCCGGTTGGGTGGTTTTAAATGAAGTTCTCTCCGGCAGAGAGCTTCTCGGATGCGCCATCATGGCCGCGGCAATCGTCGTCGCCCAGCTGCCGCAAAAGTCTAAACAATCCCCTCAATAAATCAGGAGCATGGTTGAAGAGAGCTGACTATTCAGAGTAATATGTGGAAAGGTTTTCCATAATGTGAAATTTTTATTCGGAGAATAGCGTGGATCAATTTGTAGGTTTATTTGCGATATTAATTTTGGTGGCATTGACTGCGGTTTTTGCCATGGGGGAAATTTCTTTTGCGGGTTCCAGAAAAGTGCGGTTGGCGCAAATGGCTAAGGCCGGCGATCAGCGCGCGCAATTAGTGCTCAAAATGAAGGAAAAGTCCGGGAGTTATTTTTCCGGAATGCAGATCTGTATCAATGCGGTCGCTCTGTTGGGCGGTTTAGCCAGTGACTCCGCTTTTTCAGGCTTTTTTGAACCTCTTCTGGCGCTTTTTGTGCCGGTTGACATGGCCGGCAAACTCGCCTTTGTGTGCTCCTTTGTGCTCGTCACAATGCTTTTCGTGCTCTTTGGCGATCTGATTCCGAAACGCCTGGCGATGTACCAGCCGGAAAAGGTCATTGTCGCGGAAATTCGCGTCTTGGTGCTGCTGATCACATTGTTGAAGCCTTTTGTCTGGATGCTCACCAAAATGTCCAATGCGCTCATGAAGTTTTTCAATTTGCCAACGAGCCGAGAAGACCGCATAACCAGTGAAGACATTGTCGCCACCGTCAATGAGGGCGCTCGATCCGGTCTTATCGCGCCGACAGAAAAAGATGCCATTAAGAATTTCATGGACTTGGAAGACCGTTATGTGCCGAGCGCCATGACTGAACGCGACAGCATTGTCTATTTCGATTTGGATGAGACCACTCAAAGCTTCAGCCAAAAGATTTCCAAGAGTCCTCACGATCGCTTCCTCGTCTGCGACGGCGACATCGACCACGTGATCGGTTATGTGGATTCAAAAGAAATGCTCAAACTGAGTGTGGCGGGCAAACCGATTTCGCTAAAGGACAGTGAACTCATTCACCCTGTGCACAATGTCCCTGACTCTTTGACGTTGTCAGAATTACTTGAGCAATTCAAGGCTCAACGCATGGACTTTGCCATCGTTGTTAATGAGTATGGCCTCACCATGGGTCTGGTGACTTTAAAAGACATTTTGAGCACGGTGATCGGCGAATTCGCCGTTCTCAATCAGGACGAACAGATTGTTCAAAGAAGCGACGGCACGTGGCTGGTGGATGGCGCCACGCCCGTTGATGATGTTGAACGCATGTTTGACATCGACCGCTTGCCGGAAGAAGAAAACTATGAAACGGTGTCCGGCTTCATGATGTTCATGCTGAGAAAGATTCCCAAATTGACTGATAAGGTCGAATTTGAGGGATACCGGTTTGAAGTGATTGGCGTTGAAAACCGTCGTGTTGATCAGGTGTTGGTCACAAGGATCGGAACAGATGGTGATCACTTGGATGAGCCCAAAGAAGAAACGAAGGCGACGGGGACAACGCCCTAGTTTAAAAATTTTAGTTTCTATGACTTTTTAGCCGTGAAGGAGTTGACATGACAAGACAAGATTCACTGACATTGAATGAGATCTTGGTCCCGGCCATTAAAAAGGCCGGCGGTTGGGTTAACGTCCATACCCATGCGGACAAAGCGTTCACGTTAAATGAAGAAATGCTTGACATCCGCAAAAATTGCACACTGCAAGAAAAATGGGACCGATTGGACCGCATGCGCAGAGAATCCACTGAAGAGGATTTTTACGCTAGTTTCAGCCGCTTTTTTGAACACATGATTGCTCAGGGATGCACGGCGGTGGCCACCTGCGTGGACGTTGAACCCTCCTCTGGCGACAGGGCGTTGAAAGCCGGCATCCGCGCGCGCGAACACTACAAAGATCAATTGACTGTGAAATTAGTCACTCAAACCCTCAAAGGCATCATCGAACCAGAAAGCCGTCGTTGGTTTGAACTCGGCGCCGAATTGGGCGACATCATCGGGGGCGTCCCGATGCGCGATGAAAACGATTGGGGCAAGGGCCGCGAAGCGTTTGACATCATGATGACCACGGCCAAAGAGAAAGGAAAGTACCTACAACTGCACGTCGATCAGTTCAATAACTCCTGGGAATATGAAACAGAAATGCTCTGCAGAAAGACAATTGAGTACGGCATGCAGGGCAAGGTGACTGCCGTTCACTGCATCTCCGTGGGCGCACACACCAAACGCTATCGCGAACGACTCTACGCTTTGATGAAAGAAGCGGGCGTCAGCGCCTGCTGCTGCGCAACCTCGTGGTTGGATACCCGCAGAACGGACAGATTGGCACCGTGGCATAACGCGATAACGCCCGTGGAAGAAATGCTGCCTTTCGGCGTCAATGTGTGCATGGGAACAGATAACGTGAGCGATGCGATGTGTCTTTCGGGCGGCGATTTGTGGACAGAACTTTATATGATCTGCACCGCTTGCCACTACGACAACATCGAAGACTTGGTGAATTTGGCGACCGTTAACGGCCGTAAATCTTTGGGGATTGAATGATGACAAGAAAATTTCAAGCTAGCTACACCAGTGAAATTGCCGAAAACTTGGTGGCTGAAGGTTTATTGAAGGCCGGCACGGTGGAATTCATTCCGGAGAAACCGATCAGATTGAAATCCGGTCTTATCTCGCCCATCTATGTCGACAACCGCAAACTTTATTCGGTGCCGACCGCTTGGAGCGACACGCTGGAACTGATGATCAGCCGCATCAATGAAGAACAAGTGGAATTTGATGTGATCGCCGGTGTCAACGGCGCGGCTTCCATGCAAGCGGCCGCCTTGGCCGATCGTCTCGACATCCCCGTCGTGTTGATCCGCAAGGACCTCAAAACTTATGGCAACCACACGCGCATTGAAGGCGGCTCGGTCAAAGGCAAACGAGTGCTGATGGTGGCCGACCATGTCTCAACAGGCATCTCCGCCAGTGACGCTGCCTGCGTTTTGCGCAATGCCGGCGCCACAGTCAGAGATCTGATCACCATCACGGATTTCGGCATCAATGACACAAAATTCTTGTTTGAAGAGTCCAGAATTACTCTTCACAGAGTAGTCTCTTTTGCCAAATTGATTGAAGAGGCTCAAGCGCTCAAACTCATTGATGTCAATGTCGCTGAATTGGTTCGTGACTGGCTTAAATCCCCCGAACAATGGGCTCAACGTCACCAAATCAGCCCGGTTGAAAAAGAAAACTAAAACGTAGAAAGGAGTATTTATCATGGCAGAACTGCTCAGAAACGGAGCTTATGAATTTGCTAAGAAGGTGTTTGACGATATTCGCGATTTTTCTAAGGATCCAGTGCGCGGAATCTCCCGCCAAGGCTATGGTCCTTTGGAAAACCGTGTGCATGAATACATGAAAAATATTGCCAAGGAGCTTGACCTGGAAGTCAAGGTGGATCGTTGCGGCAATCTTTTCCTGACGTTACCCGGAAAAGATCGCACACTGCCCTGCTATATGACCGGCTCTCACGGCGACAGCGTTCCCCAAGGCGGACACTATGACGGTCTGGCCGGCGTGGTTGCCGCCATCACCACGCTTTGGTGGATGCGTAAAATCGGCTTCCAGCCCAAGCGTGACGTCACCATGGTGGTTTTCCGCATGGAAGAAAGCTCCTGGTTCGGCAAAGCCTATGTGGGCTCTTTAGCGATGGCCGGTCAATTGACACGCGAAGACCTGGCTTTGAAGCACCGCTCTAAGGATCAAACGCTTGCCGAAGCCATCAAGGAAGCCGGTTTTGATCCGGAAAATATGGTCAAGACCGAGCCCAGCATTGATTTCTCTAAGATTGCCGCCTTCACTGAACTTCACATTGAACAGGGCCCGACCCTTGACTCTCAGGAAAAAGCGCGCGTGGGTATTGTCACCGGCATCCGCGGCAACCTTCGTCACAAGATCTGCCGCTGCATCGGTCAAACCGCGCACTCAGGCGCCGTCGACAAACAATACCGTCACGATGCCGTGATGGCGATGGCAGAAGTGTTGCACCGCATGGAAAAACACTGGGCTGAATGGCTTGTGCGCGGCGAAGATCTGGTCTTTACGGTGGGCGTCTTTAACACGGCACCTTCTGCCGCTATCGCCATTATTACGGGCGAAGTGAGTTTCAGCGTGGATATGAGAAGCCTCTCGATGGATACATTGGATCGCTTCCACAAACTGTTGGAAACCGAATGCGCCGCCGTCGGCGCTGACCGCGGTGTACAGTTTGAATTTGACCGCACGCTGGTCTGCAAAGCCGCCAAGGTTAACAAGGATCTGTTTGCCCACCTGCACTGCGCAGCCCGTCAAGCTCAAATTGACGTGATGGATGTGCCGAGCGGAGCCGGCCATGACGCCGCTGTGATGGCTGACATGGGCGTACCCGTCACGATGATTTTCGTTGCCAACCAAAACGGTTCTCACAACTGGAAAGAAGCCATGAAGCTTGAAGACTTCATGTTGGGTACCGAAGTGCTCTTTACGGCCATCAGCACCTACGACAAGGAATAAGGACATTGAATCATGTGGGATTTAGTAGTTAAAAACGGTGTGCTGGTCAACAGTCACGACTCTTACAAGGCGGATATCTACGTCAAAGACGGAAAGATTGCCGCCATTACCACCGAAGACTTGGGCGAAGCCAAGCAAACGCTCGATGCCGCCGGCAGGAAGGTTTTCGCGGGCTTTATCGATACACACGTTCACTCCCGTGACGGCGGCGCGCTACACAAAGAAACGTTCTGGCACTCGACGCGCGCTGCAGCCATGGGCGGCATTACGACGATCATCGAAATGCCTAACGCAGTGCCTGCTGTGTGCAATGTTGAAAACTTCAAAGCGCAAAAGGCTAACCTCGAATCCAAAGCGCACGTTGACTTTGCCATGTGGGCGCTTTGCTTGGGCGACTTGAACAATAAGGATTTGATGGACCTCTCGAAGATGGGGGTTGCGGGCTTTAAGTTCTTCTGGGGCTATGCGTTGAACAAATCCAACTACAGCCTCGTCTATAACTTTGACCCCAATGACACCAACGTGATTCCGCCTTTGGATGACGGAGAGGTTTTCGATATCTTCAAGACCGTCGCCAAGACCGGAAAACTCTTGGCTATTCACGCGGAAAACGCGCCGCTGATTCGTCGTCTCACCGCGCGGATCAAACCCGAAGAGTACCCCACCGAATACGAAGCGTTGGTGGCCTGCCGCCCGAGCGTGTGTGAAGAAACGGTTGTTCAGACCGCCATTTCATTCTCCAAGTGGACCGATTGCCGCCTGCACGTACTTCACACAAGCGCCAAGGAAACGGTTGACTTGGTTGAAGACGCTCAAAAGAAAGGCCTGAAGATCACGGCTGAAACTTGCCCGCATTATCTCTTCCTCACAAAGGATGATTTCAAACGCGTGGGCACGATGATGAAGGGCTATCCGCCCGTGCGCGATCAAGCCGATCAAGACCGTCTTTGGGAAGGTCTGCGCTCCGGAGTGCTTTCTCACATCTGTTCAGACCATGCGCCGCACACCGCCAAGGAAAAAGCCTGCAGCCTCTTTAAGGCTCCGTCGGGCATGTGCGGTTTGGAAACGATGGTGCCGCTGACCGCTGACGCAGTCAATAAGGGCAAGCTCACCGAAAACGACATGGCTCGAATTCTTGCGGAAAATCCCGCCAAGCTTTTCGGACTTGACAACCATAAGGGTTTCCTAAAAGTGGGTTTAGACGCTGACCTCGTTATAATGGACTTTGATCATGAGGAAACCGTGGATATCAATACGTTCCAAAGTGTGAGTAAAGTCTCTGCTTTCGACGGCTACCACCTGAAGGGATACCCGATGGCCACGGTCGTGCGCGGCAATATCGTGATGAACGACAGAAAGCTCACCGATCTGCAGATCGGACGCTTTGTTGCTGCCAAAGACCCTCTGGAAGAATAAACATTTAACAGAAGGGAACTTTTAAAAACCGGGGAAGGTGTCCGCTAGTGCCTTCCCCGTTTTAAAAATCCCCAAGAGGAAGAAAGATGCTGTACGAAATCGCAAGAGCCTGCTTATTCAAGATGGATCCGGAAACAGCTCACGGTCTGATTATGGGCAATATCGACTGGGCTGTGGCGCTGGGTCTCACAAAACTTGTCACCGGCCCTGATGTCAGCCATCCCGTCAAAGTGATGGGTCTCACATTCCCCAACGCTGTAGGCCTTGCCGCGGGCATGGATAAACAGGCCGCTCACGTTTCCTCCATCGGTGCACTGGGGTTCGGTCACATCGAAGTGGGCACTCTTACCCCCGAACCGCAGCCCGGCAACCCCAAACCGCGTCTTTGGCGCCTTATCCCCGCCCAAGGCATTGTCAACTACATGGGCTTTAACAATGTCGGCGTAGAAAAAGGTTTGCAAAACTTAAGACAATCGGCCGTGAAATATCGCAAAAAAGGCGGCATTGTGGGTGTCAATATCGGTAAGCAAACGGTGACGCCCCTTGAAAACGCTCTCGATGACTACCGCATCCTGATGCAAAAGTCCTATAACGACGCCGACTATCTTGCCATCGACATCTCCTGCCCCAATACAACGAATCTGACTCGTCTGCAGGACGACGATTATCTGTATGCCCTGACTCAGGGCATTGCCGATGAAAGAAAGGCTCTTGAAGATAAATACGGCAAGTATGTTCCGATCACGGTCAAAATCGGTCCGGATTTAACCGACGATGCCGTGCGTGCCTCTGCGGACGTTTTTGTGAAATGCGGCATGGATGCGGTCACCGCCACCAATACCACGCGCTCACGCGAAGGTGTAGAACATCTTGAAAAGAGTAAAAACCCGGGCGGTTTGTCAGGACTCCCGCTTTTTGAAAAATCCACTCATGTGCTGCGCGTTTTAAGCGAACATTTAAAGGGAGAACTCCCGATCATCGCCTCGGGCGGCGTGATGTCCGCGGAACTAGCGGTTGAAAAGATGAAGGCGGGTGCGTCGCTGGTGCAGATTTATTCGGGCTTTATTTACCGCGGTCCCGTGCTCATTTCTGAGGCGGCTCAAGCCATTAAGGATTGGAGCGCATCGAAAAAATAAGGAGCGATTCGATGTCTGAAACAACACAGAGAATCAAAGAGCACAGCTCATGCCGCGCCTTTGAACAGAGACCGGTGGAGCCTGCCCTTATCGATGAGATCTTTGAGTGCGCACGGATGTCCTCGAGCTCCTGTTTTTTACAGGTTAGCTCCATCATCCGTGTCACCGATCCCGAAAAAAAGAAAATCATCTCTGAGGACTGCAAGCAGCCTTTTGTGGCTAAGGCTCCGGAATTGTGGATCTTTTGCGGCGACTTTCACCGAGACGGCACTCTCTGCGAAAACCCTTCTTTAGGGTGGACTGACCATTTCCTCGTGGCCTGTGTGGACACCGGCATCATGGCGCAGTCAGCCATGATTGCGCTCGAGTCTTTGGCTCTGGGAGGAGTGTACGTAGGCGGCATCCGAGACTGTGTGGAAACCGTGCATGAACTCTTGCAGATGCCCGCCAATACCGTTCCTCTGATGGGACTGGCTTTCGGCTATCCGGCTGAAAAGCATGAAATCAAACCCAGACTGCCGAAGTCAGTTGTTTTCATGGAAAATACCTATCGCGAACCGGATCCCCAAGTGATCAAAGAGTACGATGAGCTTATGGCCGATTACTACGCAAGCCGCTCCGGTACGAAAAGATCCGGTTGCTGGTCTGAACGGTTGGAAGAAATCATCAATCGGGAAAAGAGAGCCAATCTGCTCGGCTATCTGAAGAAAAACGGCTGGCTTGAAAAATAGCTGACCTTAACGGCGGGGCCCGGAAACGGGCCCCACTTCTTTTTAGTTTTCAATGACGTAAGCGTAGATTCGCTTGGTACCATCTTTTTCTGTCTGGATGTACACACCCTGAAGCTCAGGCGTAAAGCCCGGCACCAAATTGAGTGTCTCTTCAACACCCAGGAAATACTTCAGCACCGCGCCGCCCCAGACTTCGCCCGGCACACAGCACAAAATACCCGGCGGATAAGGCAGAGCGCCTTCAGCAGCAATGCGGCCTTCGGCTTCAGACAAAGGCACCAATTCCACATGACCGCGAATATATTCGTAGTGGGCCTGCTGCGGCAGCATCGCGACCTTCGGGAAATGGACTTTGCGGAACATGTCTTTGAGCTGCTGCTTGACATTGTGATCTCTGCAGATGTCGTGCATTTCCTGACAGAGTCTGCGCATCGTGTAGCCGCGATAGCGCTCTTCATTGGCAGCGTAAATACTCGGCAGGACCTCCGACATCGGTGCATCGGCTTCGAGCAGATCTTCAAAGCGCTTGATTTGCTCAACGAGTTTTGTCATCTTTGCCATGTCTTCGGCTGGCGTCATCAGGAAAAGAATGGAATTTAAGTCCGCCTTTTCCGGGATGATGTGATTTTCACGAAGATAATTAGCAAGAAGCGTTGCCGGAACGCCAAAATCTTCATACTCACCGGTTTGCGCATTAATGCCCGGGGTTGTGAGCAGGAACTTACACGGATCCACAAAGTATTGGTGCTCACCGTAACCGTCAAATCCGTGCCATTTCTCCTCAGGCTTAAACTCGAAGAATTTCAGATTCTGCGCAATCTCATCGGTATCAAAACTTTCCCAGGGACGACCGTCAACAACGGGCGGCACAAAGGGACGAATGTAGCGGCAGGTCTTCAGGAGAAGCTTTCTGGCTTCAATGCCGACCTTCACACAGTCCATCCAAAGCGCCTTGCCCAACTCCCCTTCATGCATCTTGGCATTGATATCCAAAGCGGCAAAAAGCGGATAGAAGGGACTCGTTGAGGCGTGCAGCATAAAGGCGTTATTGAGACGCTTATGCGGCACATAGCGCGTCTGACCTTTGATGTGGCTGTCCTTCTTATGAATCTGAGAAGTTTGTGAGAAGCCGGCCTGTTGTTTGTGCACAGACTGTGTGACAAAAATACCGGGATCTTCAGGGCCGAGGTTAAGCAGCAGGGGCGAACAGTCCTTCATCATCGGGATGAACTGTTCGTAGCCCACCCAGGCCGAGTCAAAAAGAATGTAGTCGCAGAGTTTGCCGATGGTATCGACCACCTGACGGGCGTTATAAATCGTACCGTCATAGGTGCCCAGCTGAATCACAGCCAGTCGGAAGGGGCGCTTTTGATCGGCTTTTTCAGGAGCCACTTCACGCACAAGATCTCTTAAGTAACTTTCATCGAAGCAGTGCGCATCAACGCCGCCGATAAATCCGTAAGGATTGCGCGCGGTTTCGAGATACACAGGGGTTGCTCCCGCCTGAATCAAAGCGCCATGATGGTTTGACTTGTGGTTATTGCGGTCAAAAAGAACGAGATCGCCCGGTGTCAGCACGGCATTGAGAACCACTTTATTGGAAGCTGACGTGCCGTTTAAAACGAAATAGGTCTTATCGGCGTTGTAAATTTTGGCGGCGCGTTCCTGAGCGGCGTGCGGAGCACCTTCGTGAATCAGCAAATCGCCGAGTGCCACGTCAGCGTTGCAGAGGTCGGCCTTAAAAAGCGATTCACCGAAGAAATTGTAAAAAGCGCGGCCTGCCGGATGACGCTTAAAGAAGGCGCCTCCCTGATGCCCCGGACAGTCAAACTGAATATTGCCTTGGGCGACATATTGCTCAAGGCAGCCGAAAAATGGCGGCAGCAAGTTATCTTCGTAATGCTGAGCAGCCTTATCAACCATTTTCCCGATTTCAACTGCATCGGTACCATTCGGGTCAATAACGGCAATTGAGGAATTGCCTGAAAGCGTTTGATTGCCTTCGGCAAGAACGAAAACAGGCAGATTCAGATGCTGCGCTTTGATTTCATCAAGTCTGCCGGCTTCAATATCAGAAGACGAAAGCACGGCAGCCGACACTTCCATCCAATCGGCGTTCTGAACAGAAACGATTTCCCGAACGGATTCAAAGGCCTTTTCCAAACCGGCACTGACGGCAACAGTCAATTTTCTCATCTCAGAACTCCGCTAGAAAGGACTACTTCTTAGGGCCAAGATTATCGCAAAAAAGTCTGCAAAAACAAGACCTATCTAAAGATGATCTTCACAAACCGAGCGAACAACATACAGTTTGTCGTTTTCCCGCACTTTTTCGGGGACTTTGAAGGTGATATCCATTCCTTTCCTGATATCGCTCACGGCATTGTCATCCACCAAAATCGCCTCCGGCGTAACATAAACGGCTCCCGTCGTGGGACCGGTGATCAGGAGTTTTTCTCCGAGTTTAAAGTCCTGCGCCTGAACCAAGAATTCCGCCACTCCCAACTTTGAGAAGTACTTTAAGCACTTGCCAGTATAAAACTTCTTTTCCGTGGCCTGCGAGCCATAGTGCTCGGTCAACTCACCGACGGGCTGCCCCAAATAGAAGCCATCCCAAAAACCGCGGTTAAAGACAGTCGCAAGTTTTGCGTCCCAGGAGCCGGAGAGTTCTTCAGTCCATCGATTTTCAGCGATCGCTTTAAGTGCCTCGTCATAGCACTCGACAACGGTTCTGACATACTCGGGACCCCGGGCTCTGCCCTCAATTTTGAAAACCCGCACACCCGCTTTAACCATTCGATCCAGAAAACCAATCGTTTTGAGGTCTTTCGGACTCATGATGTACTCGTTGTCGATTTCAAACTCGATATCGCGCTCCTTATCTTTGGCAATGTAGGAGCGACGGCACGTTTGAATGCAGCTGCCGCGGTTGGCACTGTAGCCTCGCGTGCTTAAACTCAGATAGCACTTACCGCTCACAGCCATGCAAAGCGCACCGTGACAGAACATTTCAATGCGAACAGGCTTGCCGGAAGGACCGCAAATATTTTCTTTTTCAATCGCCTCAGCAATGACTTTCACCTGCTTGAGCGTGAGCTCGCGAGCCAACACAACAACATCGGCAAACTGCGAGAAAAAGCGAAGTGACTCGACATTGGAAATATTAAGCTGCGTGGACAGATGAACTTCAAGCCCGATTTGCCTACAGTAGCTCATGACCGCCACGTCGCTAGCGATGATGGCATCAATGCCCGCGTCTTTGGCGGCATCCAAAATTTCACGCATGAGCGATCGCTCTTCATCGTAAATAATGGTGTTGACCGTCAAATAACTTTTAATTCCGTGTTCACGGCAAATGCCGGCGATCTCTTTTAAATCGGCAATCGTGAATGTTTTTGCCGAATGCGCACGCATATTGAGATTTTCCACACCGAAATAAACGGCATCGGCCTTGGCTTGAATCGCAGCAAAGAGAGATTCCCGTGAACCCACGGGCGCCATAATTTCAAAGTCGCTTCTTTTGAGCATGCACTCTTTCCTTAAAAACCGGACTCGGGCTGATGGGCAAAATCAAGCTCCATGTCGTACCAGGCTGCACCGCCGTGAACAGAGGCCGACAGCCCTTTATTAACAAAACCGAATTGTTCGTAGAAGGGAATCAGCTTTTCCTTGCAGGTCAAAATTACCCCGCGGCGATTTTCCCGGCGAGCCTTTTCAATCATCTCCATCATCAATAAGGAGGCATAACCGCGACGGCGCTTTTCGGGCAGCACGGCTAAGCCGAAAACACTTTGCCAGGCACCGTTGGGATTATGCAAAGCCGCATCTTCATAAAGATCATCAGTAATCGTCTGCTGATCGGTGATCATACCGTCAATCAAACCGCACACTTTGCCCTCTTCTTCCAAAAGGATGAAGCAATCGGCAAAGACGGCCAGGCGTTTTTGAAAGTTTTCCAAACTGCAGGCCTCGGCTTCGGGAAACGAAGCACTTTCCACTTGAGCCAAGACTTGCGCATCATCTTCAGTCGCATAACGAAGCTGAATCATCACTCATCTCCAAAACGAAGCGCCCGTGGTCGCAAAGGCCATGGGCGCCAACGGTATAAAAGCCAAAATAAAAATTACTTTTTCCACTTACCGTGGACAAGCACCACGCGATAGCCGTCGGCATCTTCATAAGCCACACACGGCCACTTGCTGTTGATATACTGCACAGGAGGCGTCACCTGAGGGACACCGGCCTGGAACATCGCAGCCAGGCGTTCCTTCCAGTGTTCGTCTTCTTCAATGCAAAAGACGCGATAGTGTTCGGAAGACGGCGCGCGGGGGGCGGCTTCATCGCCGCGAAGCTGAGAAAATTCGAACTGATAAGGCCAATCCTTATGACCGAGCAAAACCGTGTCCATACCGTCGACGTTTTCACTGCGGTCGAGCACTTCAAAACCTAAACCGTCACGGTAAAACGGCAACAGCAATTCAATGTCTTTTGTTTGTCTGGAAAGACGTAATTTCGGGACAGCGGTCATCTTTGCAACTCCTCATAGACTGCTTTCACATATGAACTTTTTTATTATAGACGGGCTCAGTCAAATTTTCGTCCCAAAACACTCGATTTCGCTTAGAAAAACCGTAGGAAAATCAGGCTATTTCCTTTAAAATGATTTGTTTAAAAGTTCACTGTAAGGACCGGGAAAATTGAAGCTCACCGTTAAGATTCAATCCATTGAAAAAATCAATGCTCAGGCACTTGTCATCGGCTTATTTGAAAAGACGGACGTGCCTCGCACTCAATCACAAAATGAGAATCTGATGCAATCGATCAGTGACATGGTCGCTGTTGACGGTTTTCAGGGCAGATTGGGAGAAGTATCCCGAGTGCTGCGCCCGATGGGTCTGGCTGCTCGTGAATTAGTTCTGGTGGGCTTGGGAGCTGAAGACAAATTTGACGAAGAGGCACTTACCCGTGCGGCGCGAGCTGCTTTTGCCGCCACCCGTGCCGAAACCGTTGCCGTCATGATTGATGACTGGCGGCTTGAAAACCGAACCGATGAATGGTCAGTACTGCAGATTGCGATGGCTGCGGGCGCTGCCTTTGAGCCCCTGACGGAAGACAATCGCCGCTTATTTAACAAGCGCCGCGTCAGCATTATCGTGCCGCAAAAAGGCTTGGCGCTTACCGAAGCCGCCAAGATCGGCGAAGCAATTGCCAACGCGGTTAACACCGCAAAAATCCTCGGCAATCTCCCCGCCAACGTCTGCACACCGAGTTATTTGGCCGATGAAGCCCGAAAGCTCAATGAGATAAAAGGCGTCAGTGTGAAGATTCATGATGAAAAGGCCATTCGAAAAATCGGTATGAATGCGTTCCTTGCGGTTGCCCAAGGTTCGCGCGAAGCTCCCCGCTTCATTGAATTGCATTACACGGGGCGCGCGAAAAATGATGCACCGATCTGTCTTGTGGGCAAAGCCATCACGCTGGATGCGGGTGGCTTGTGCCTGAAGCCTGCTGCGCACATCTCGGAGATGAAATACGATATGGCGGGCGGCGCCGCTGTGCTCGCAGTTTTTGAAGCGGCCGCAAAAGAACAATGGCCCATTAACCTCGTCGCGCTGATTCCCGCCTGCGAGAATCTTCCAGACGGCGCAGCCTACAAACCGTCAGACGTCATCAAGACGCTCTCGGGCAAAACTGTTGAAATCACCAATACCGATGCCGAGGGAAGACTCATTCTTGCCGACGCCCTCACTTACGGTGCGCGCTTTAAGCCCCAAGCCATTATTGATGTCGCCACACTCACGGGCGCCGTGGAAGTGGCTCTGGGCCCAGACATCAGCGGTCTTTTTGTGAACGACCCGGTTCTGTGCGACATGATTGAGACTTCCGCAGACGTTGCCAACGATGCGGTCTGGACGCTGCCTTACGGCGGACGCCGCTTTAACGATCTCATTAAAAGCAATGTCGCCGACTGCGTCAACACCGGTCCCAGAGGCGTGGGCGGCTCCTGCGTTGCGGCAACCTTCCTGTCTCAATTCATTGATGATGAAACACCGTGGGCTCACCTTGACGTGGCGGCCACTGCTTTCCGAGGCGGTAAAAATCCGCACTCGACCGGTCGCCCTGTGCCGCTTTTGATGATACTTCTGCACCAAATGGCCGCTTTTGCCGAGTAAAACACCATGGCCGACCGAATTGACTTTCATTTCAATGTCGCCAACCGCATCACGTATGCGTGCCGTGTGGTGAGAAAAGCTCGCGCCAACAACATGACCGTTGCAGTCTGGACACGAGACGCACACAGGCTTGATTTTTTTGCCCGACAGCTCTGGAGTTTTGAACCGACAGGTTTTTATCCCCACGTTGCAGCGGACGACGAGCTTGCGGCAGAAACGCCGATTGTGTACCACTCTGACGAAAGAATTTTGCCCGCACGCGATGTGCTGATACTGCTCGATGACGAAGTGCCCGATGATTGGAAGACGCTTTTTGCCCGTTTTAAACGCGTCATCGACATCGTAGGTAATGCTGAAACCGAGCGACAGCCCGCTCGGCAGCGTTTTAAGATTTACCGGGTGCAGGGTTTATCCCCCATCGCCCATGACCAGGGAGCTAGCCGCCAATGAATAATGAATTACTGCGCAAAGAACCGACCATCGCCCACTACGATGACATTCCGGTATTAAACGACCGCATCAATGTCTCATGGGATAAATTAAGCCGCGTTGTAGAACCCGTGGCGGTGCCCGGTGCCGAACAGGATGCCGAAAGCCTCTCTGATCGGGAAATGGCACTGATCCTCGCGGGCGACCGCATCATTGAAAATGTATCGTCTCAGATGGATGACCTTCTGAGCATGGCTATCAACAACAGCTACCATCGCCTGCGCGCAGACTTGACCAATCAATTGCGAGCCGCAGTCCGAGAAGCGGTGCATGAAGAGATTAAAAAAATCGTACAATCCGACAAGCGTTCGAATTGATCGTTAACGAAAACCAAAACTTTGTAGTGAAAGATCCAAAATGAGTACTGAAGAACTTGCCAAGAGCTTTGAACCGGCGCAGATTGAAAAGCGTTGGTATGAAACCTGGGAAAAGCGCGGTTATTTTGCCGCCAAGCAGGACCCTTCAAAACCCTCTTTCAGCATCCAGCTGCCCCCGCCCAACATCACGGGCATTTTGCACATGGGGCACGCCTTTAACCAAACGGTGATGGATACGCTAGTGCGCTACCACCGCATGAAGGGTTACAACACGACCTGGATTCCCGGTACCGACCATGCCGGTATCGCCACGCAAATCGTGGTGGAACGTCAGCTTGAAAAAGAGGGACTCAATCGCCGCGACATGAAGCGCGAAGACTTCCTCGCCCGCGTGTGGGAATGGCAAAAGTTCTCGGGCGGCACCATCTTGCAGCAGATTCGCCGCATGGGCGACTCGGTCGACTGGGACCGTCTGTATTTCACGATGAACGAGAAACTCTCGAAAGTGGTGGTGGACACGTTCGTGAAGCTCTATAACGACGGCCTGATTTACCGCGGCACACGCCTTGTGAACTGGGACCCGAAGCTTCAGAGTGCTGTGAGTGACCTTGAAGTCGAAAGCGAAGAAGAAAACGGGCACCTCTGGGAAATCCGCTATCCGGGCGCTGACGGCAGCGAAGGTGTGGTTGTTGCAACGACTCGTCCTGAAACGCTCTTTGGTGACCAAGCCGTTGCCGTGCACCCGGATGACGAACGCTATCAGGCTTTAATCGGCAAGGAAGTGGTTTTGCCGCTTTGCAACCGCACCATCCCCGTGATCGCTGATGAATACGTTGACCGTGAATTCGGTTCGGGTTGCGTGAAGATTACCCCCGCACACGACTTCAATGACTTTGCCGTCGGCCAACGTCACCACTTAAAGCCGATCAACGTTTTGACGAAGACGGCGAAAATGAATGACAACGTGCCCGAAAAGTATCGCGGCATGGATCGCTATGAAGCCCGTAAGGCCACTGTGGAAGATTTGAAGGCTCTGGGACTTTTGGTTGGCATCAAGGATCACAAGCACATGGTGCCGCGTGTGTCTCGCACCGGAGAAGTGGTCGAACCGATGCTCTCGGATCAATGGTACATGGCGATGAGCAAACCCGCTCCCGAGGGCAGCTATTTCCCCGGCAAATCGATCGGTGAAATCGGTCTTGAGGCGATGGAATCCGGTGAAGTGAACATTCAGCCCAAAGAATGGCGCGGTGTTTACCGTCAATGGCTTGAAAACATTCAGGACTGGTGTCTGTCGCGTCAGCTCTGGTGGGGTCACCAAATTCCGGCCTGGTACGACGAAAAGGGCAATGTTTACGTCGCTCATAACGAAGAAGAAGCTCAAAAGCAGGCAGGAGACGGCGTCAAGCTCACTCGTGATGAAGACGTGTTGGATACGTGGTTCTCATCGGCCATGGTCCCCTTCTCTACGCTGGGTTGGCCTGACAAAGAAAAGATGGCAAGCGAAGGCTATGATCTTTTCCTGCCGAGCTCAATGCTTGTGACCGGTTACGACATCATCTTCTTCTGGGTTGCCCGTATGGTGATGATGACGCGTTACTTCACAGGCCGCGTCCCCTTCAAGGGTGTTTACCTACACGGTCTGGTGCGCGATGCCGAAGGCAAGAAGATGTCTAAGAGCGAAGGCAATACGCTCGATCCTCTGGACATCATGGACGGCATTGATCTTGAAAGCCTGATTAAGAAGAACACGCGCGGCTTGCGCCAGCCTGAAAAGGCTCCGCAAGTGGAAAAGAAACTGCGCAAGAATTACCCCAATGGCATCGCCCCGCACGGTGCCGATGCCCTGCGCTTTACGATGGCTGCTTACGCCACTTTGGGCCGCAACATCAACTTTGACTTGCGCCGCGCCGAAGGCTACCGCAATTTCTGCAACAAGCTCTGGAACGCCACGCGCTTTGTGCTGATGAACGTTCAGGGTAAGGACTGCGGGCTTGATGCCAATCTGCCGCGTGAATTGTCTTTCGTGGATGAATGGATCCTGCGCGAACTCGACCGCACGATCACTGAAGTGGAAAAGGCCTTTGCCGAGTGGCGTCTTGATAATGCCGCCAACGCCATCTACTCCTTCGTTTGGGATCAGTACTGCGACTGGTACCTGGAACTCTCCAAGGTTCAGTTAGCTAACGGCAATGAAGCTCAGCAGCGCGCTACGCGCCACACGCTCATCACGGTGCTTGAAGCCGTGCTTCGTCTGGCTCACCCGATCATCCCCTTCATTACCGAAGAGTTGTGGCAGAAAGTGAGTGTTGTCGCCGGCACCCGTGCTGAAGATGAAGAAAGCTCAGTCATGATCCGTGACTATCCGAAGGCTGAATTTGCCGGTGCCGATACGGGCGCAGATCATAAGATGGCGCTGACCAAGCAGATGATTGACGCGGTCCGCAACTTGCGCGGCGAAATGCAGTTGTCTCCCTCGCAGCGCATCCCGCTTGCGGTTCAAGGCGATGAAACGGTATTGAAGACCGTGGCTCCGTACATCATGCACTTGGCTCGTGTGAGCGAAGTGACGATCTGCGAAGACATCAATAAGGCTAACGAAGGCTCTATCGCTCCGGTCGCTATTGTTGAAGACTACAAGCTCATGCTTGTGGTGAAAATTGATGTGGCGGCCGAACGTGAACGTCTCGGCAAAGAAGCTGCGCGTCTTGAAGGTGAAATCGCTAAGGCTAACGCAAAGCTTAGCAATGAAAAATTCACCGCGAGAGCGCCTGCCGCGGTTGTCAATCAGGAACGCGAGCGCCTGGCTAACTTCACAAAACTGTTAGCGAAGGTGCAAGAACAACTCGATAAGCTGCCTAAAGCTTAATTGAGATAACATTGAACGCCCGCCGACTCTAATCGGCGGGCTTTTTTGTATGCAAATATGAATGACTGTCGCTTCTCTTTTTTCACATTGAGAGCGTTTATTAAGTCAAACTTTAGCGCTCTAAATGAGAGTAGGCATGTCCAACTTTGCTCTTGCTGGCCTTTAACCACTCTTCATTACGTGCCCTGATGCGGATAGCTTCATTCAACATATTCAAAGTGTCAGTGGGCTTGGGCGTTCCTCCTGTAACCTTAGCATTTAAACTTGCCAACGGATCAAGCATTGCGCCGATTTGTTGTTGTGTCCGCTCAATCGTCTTTCCCAAAACCTTTTGCGACTGATCTTTGAGCATTTCCGGTGTCATATTCTCGATGCTTAATCGATGCTGATCCATCAATGTCCGAATCATTCCGCCGACAACATGATGCGTCAGCGTAAATGGCTCACCTGTCTCAACAGTCAATTCCTCCGCCATGCCGGTTGCGGCGGTAAACCCATCAAGAGCCAGACGATAACCTCTTTCTTTATTAACCGTAGATAATTCCAGGATCAGTCTTAAGAGTCTGACATTGTCAATCAAGATATGCACGTTATCCCAGAAGCGTTCAAAGAAAAAGTAAGTTTCATGAACCGGGAATAACGTTGTTGAAGACGCCGACGAAAAGGCGTTGACCATATAGCCGTTGAAATGCTCGGTTTGCGAGCGCAAAAGCTCCACCGCCGCGGCATTTTTCTTCTGCGGCATGATGCTGCTTACACCGCATATTCTCCGGTCGCAGTCCAAAATCTTACATTCAGCGCTGGCGAAAAAGATCATGTCGCTGCTTACACGACTTAACGTTGTGTTGAGAATGCCCAAGTCCGAGATTGTCTCTAAGAAATAATCAACCGCTGAATTTCCAATCACCGTATTTTCAATCACATCATCAAAACCCAATAAGTCAGCCACTGTTTTCTTGTCGAGTTTGAAGGCTGTGCCAATACCGGCGGCGGATCCCATCGCACTTTTATTGACAGTCTTATAAGCATGTTGCAACCGCTCTAAATCCGCCGCAAACATTTCATGCACGCTCAGCAGATAATGACCCCAGGTCCCCGGTTGGGCAGGCTGTCCGTAGGTGTAATAAGGGATCACGGTTTCAGCATGAAGTTTGACCTGTTGTTCAAGAAGTTTTTGGGTTTCGATAATCTCGTCTATCACTTGCCAAATCGCGTCTCTTAACGACATGCGGTACATCGTAAAGTACATATCGTTGCGACTGCGGCCAATATGCAATTTGGCAGCGACATTCTTATCGATGGTTTTAAACAACTCACTTTCATACAAAAAATATATGTCACCATCGCACTTTCTGATATCTTCCTCGGAGATCCGCGCCTGCACTTTCTTAAGCCCATCGACGATCGTGTCATGTTCGACCCGAGTCATAAATCCTTGCTTCAACAGCATGGCGGCGTAAGCTAAATTCAGGTGGTATAAGGCATCACGGCGATAACGGTAATCAAGCATCACGCTATTGACTTTCACTCGACGAAACGTCTCCAACAAATCTGTCATACATACTCCTCAAAACAAAAACGATTGAATGGTTCAATCATCGTCGAGTTGCGGCGTGTGTGACAACCGAGACAAAAGCAGACGTATAGATAGTATTTGAAAAAAGAATATCGTTGATTTGAATAAAATTCGTACGGTATCGTGCAAAAGCAAAGCCTGTCCGCTTTTTACAATACAAACTGTGAATATCTGTCGGAGCTCAGCCGTGACGACCAAGCGAACTCAAGATAACATCCTTTTTGACGTTGTGCTTCAGCCTGCGATTAAGATTTTTTATTTACTCTATAAAACCAAAAATTTTTCAAAGACTGCGCAAATATTGAATATCAGCCAACCGACCATTTCTCGAAATATTTCCTCTTTAGAAAACGCCTTAGGCACATCACTGGTTGATCGAGAAATCAGGCCCATCCGATTTACCCGAGAAGGAAGAGCTTTTTACCAACTGCTTGAACAGGAACTCTACAACTTCAAGGATTCTTTGCTGTCATTGGCGAAAAATTCCAATCAAAGAATCGCGCTTCGGTTTGGCTGCGTCGGCTCATTGGCGGCTCACACCAACGCCCCCATCCTTAAGGTGCTCTTTACAGAAGTGTCTCAAATCGTTGTTTATCACGGCGCCAGTGAAACACTTAAGAAGAAGTTTGACAATGATGAAATCGACATCTTCATCAGTTCACGACCTTATTTCGAAGAAAAAAACCTTCACCGTCGTTTTCTTTACAGCGAACCTTCTGTTTTGGTCGTTCCTAAAAGTCTGAATCTGCCCCCGAATCTTACATGGCAGCATATGCGTTTTTGCGGTCTTCCCCGAATCTGCAATATGAAAGGCACCTCAAACGCCGATTTTGAAAACCAGTATTTCAATCAGTTGGAATTGGATTTTGTCGAAAAGATTATTGTCGAACAACCATTGCCTCTGTTTTCCTGCGTGGCCGAAGGTCTCGGGTGGAGCATTTGCGATCCCAGCATGCTGGGACTTTTTCCGCATCTATGGGACAAAGTCAAAGTTTTACCGATGCCGCAGCCTTCCGTGCTCAGAGATATTTATGTTCTTTCCAGAAAAGAAACACTCATAGCGGAGCTTGCGGATAGAATCACAGACGTTGCCGCCCAATCAATCCGAGAGCTTGTTCAAAAAAGCCTCATTCATCTTGCTCCTTGGGCAAGAGAACAGTTTTTCATTGCCGGCAGTGACTCCGAGGAACGAGAAAGAGTCTTCCCTTAGGCGAGTGATTTTTGAGAGTGAGCTTCCGCCATCACCAAAACAATGACGGATACAAGAATACAAACAATGCCCGCTATTGAAAATAAGGTTGAATCTTCCCCTAAAAAGATCATACCGATGAGCGTCGCCCCCATTGGCTCAGCCAATGTAAGCGACGCCGCCACGGTTGCCTGGGTGGTTTGAAAACCGCGAAACACCAATAAGTAACCGATGGCAGTATTAACGATACCTAACATCAAAACGCAGATTGCTCCGCGAAGACTCAACACCCAATCGGTAGGAAAGAAAATAAAAAAAGGAAGCATCAAAAATGCTATTAACATTGCAGAAAGCGTACCGCCGATCTGCGGATCGTGTCCTCTCGTTAGCTCCGGCCCCGCCAGTAAGGTTGCTCCAGAAAAAAATCCGGCCAAAAGCGGAATCGACAAATCGATCCATTCGAAGTGTGAGTCGACTCGGTTTAAAAGGACAACTCCAGCAATTGCCAATAGTGTTGCGACGTACCACATTTTTTGAGGCGTTTTTTTGCGAATAACCCATTCAAGAACAGCGGCAAAAATTGGTGTGGTGCCTACACTGACCACTGTGCCAACAGCGATTCCTACCGCTAAAACGGCGTTATAGAAAGTCAGTTGATAAGCCCAAGTCCCTACACCGTAAATAAGCAAATATTTCAAATTCCAATCTTTTAAACAGATCCGTTTTCCCTGCCATTTAAGCAACAAAAACAATACCGACGCGCCGATTGTCATACGGAAAGCCGAAACAGTGTATGGCGTCGCCCCTTCGGGAGACAGCAAAAGCCACATGCCGTTTGTGGAAAAGGTTAAATAGCCAAAGAGCACACACAAAGGCCCCACCAATGAGGACTGAAGTGACTTTTTCATTTCTCTGCCTATCAGTAAAACATCTGTTTGCAGTGTACGGTCGAGTCTCTGTCAGCCAAGGGCAATATTCAAATTTCAAATACTTTCTATACGGCGACTTTTTCTTCATTTGGCGAGGATAACAAAACCTTCGATACTGACCGCATGGAAATCTTGATAGGAGTTTTCTGATGTTATTACTAGATGCAATCATCGTATTGGCCGCCATTGTGATTGGTGTCAGAAAAGGCGGCATGGCATTACCCTTGACAGGTTTTGCCGGCTTGGCCATTTTGGCCTTTTTCTGCGGAGTGAAGCCATCCTCACCGCCATACACCGTGATGATGATTATTTTTGCTGTTACCAGTTTGGGCGGCTGTTTGCAATGTGCCGGCGGTCTCGACTACCTGATTGACATTGCCGGCAAAATTTTGCGCCGCAATCCCAATCGCGTAACGCTCATCGCTCCGATCATTGTTTTCGCATTCGTTGTCTGCACGGGAACCGCTCAAGTTTGCATGGCTTTGTTACCTGTGATTTCCGAAGTGGCGCGTAATGCCGGCGTTCGTCCGGAAAGACCTCTGTCAGCGTCTTGCGTCGCAGCCGCTCACGGGATTTCTGCCTCCCCGCTTTCCGCTTCCACTGCCGCTCTCATCGGTGTGCTCGCCAATCACGGTGTCAATTTTGGTCAGATGATGATGGTCTTGATTCCTTCCATCTTGCTCGCTGTGATCATCGGTTCATTAAGTGTTTATAAGCGCGGAGCTGAATTAGCCGACGACCCGGAATTCCAACGTCGCGTGCGTGAAGGAGAAATCGCCGGTTTGACCGAAAAGAAAGCCGATTATGTTCCGACTCCAAAAGCCAAGCTCTCGGTTTTCATTTTTGTCATCTCCATTTTGATGATTTTGATTTTCGGCAGTTTTAACGAATTAATGCCCACCTATACCGTCAATGGAAAAACATCCTCCTTGTCCATTGCCTACGCTATTGAAATCATCTGTCTGACCGCAGGCGCCATCATGATCTATACATGCGGCATCAACCCCAAGAAAATCGCTCAGACAGTTGTATTCCAAGGTGGCGTGTATGCCGTCATGATGTGTTTCGGCATAGCGTTCCTAACCGACTCCTTCTTTACCGCTCACAAAGCAGAGTTGATCACGCTCTTTGGTGACATCGTTCAACAATATCCCTGGCTCTTCGCAGTTGGTCTGATGATTATGGGAGCGATCCTGATGAGTCAAGGAGCCGCGACGGTTGCCTTGATGCCGATCGGCGTTGCCTTGGGCATTCCGGCGCCCTACCTGGTCGCCATGGCTCCGGGCGTTTGCACCGGTTGGATTTTGCCCGCGCAACCGAGTCTGATGACTGCCGTCGCTATTGACGTCACCGGTACAACCACGCTAGGAAAATGGATTTTCGACCACAGCGCCCAACGACCGGGACTGGTGATGACGATTTCTTCAATTGCCATCGGCTTTGTGATGATTAACTTCGTTTTCTAAAGTAAGCTCCTCTTGCTTCTTTTGCCGATTCCTTAAAAAAAGGGATCGGCTTTTTATTCCGTGCAAGCAATAAAGTGTCGCACCGAAAGTGAAGGATCTGGAGAAAATTGGTGGCAAAATGCTAACTTAGCGAACGCATTACAAAGAAAGGAAAAATTTCATGAGTGTAAATTATCAAGGTAAACGTCCGCGCGAACTGGGCATTTCTTTCGGAATTTTTCAAACCGGTAAAAACAATGCCATCACCGATGTCAAGGGCGTTAAAGTAGGACAGGTGACATTGATCGACGACAGCAAAGGAATGCGAACAGGTGTCACCGCGATCCTGCCTCACACCGACAACATCTTCCAAAACAAGGTGCCCGCCGGTATCTTTCTTGGCAACGCATTCGGAAAAATGACCGGTTACCCACAAGTCAAGGAACTCGGCAATATCGAAACACCGATTGTTTTAACAAACACTTTAAATTTGGCGGCCGCTATCGACGGCATTATTGATTACGTTTTTAGTTTTAAAGACAACCGAGAGGTTGAATCGGTCAACTGTGTTGTCGGCGAAACCAATGACGGCGCCGTCAATGATATCCGCGCCCGATTCGTTAAACGCGAGGATGTGCTCAAAGCCATTGTTGAGGCCAAAGATGGTCCTGTTGAGGAAGGTTGCGTTGGGGCAGGCACAGGTACAAAAGCTTTTAATTTCAAAGCCGGCATCGGCACCGCCTCCAGAAAGCTGCCTGAAAATATGGGAGGCTACACGGTGGGCGTAATTGTTCAAAGCAATTTTGGCGGACTGCTCAATATCAACGGCGTTGATGTCGGCAAAGCGCTGGGAGGATTCCCCTACCAAAAAGAGATCGAAAGCGCTGACGGTTCCATTATGATGGTTGTCGCCACTGACGCGCCTCTTGATTCCCGAAACCTTGAGCGGCTTGCCAAGCGAGCCTTTATGGGAATGGCCAAAACGGGAGGCGTTGCGTCCAACGGTTCAGGTGACTTTGTAATCGCCTTTTCCACCAATGAAACAATACGAGTTCGGCACCGAGCGCCTGATTTTTCTTTGCACTGCACCTCTGTCTTAAGGAATGATGATATGACGCCTCTGTTCATGGCCGCGATTGAAGCAACCGAGGAAGCCATTATCAATTCTTTATTCGCCGCTCACGACACGCCAACGCATGACGGGAAAATAGTTAAAGCTCTACCTTTGGATGAAGTAATGACGATGTTGGAAAAACACCTGAAGTTAAACTGAAAAATCCTTTTTGATACTGAAGCCGACCCAAATGATATGGTCGGCTTCTCTAATATTTGTCAGTTATCGTCCTCTTTTAGCTCAACGGCTTGTTCTGCGCCAACACCTTGTTTTTGAGGCCGTTTTTTCCAAACTATCCAATAAAGCGGAATCGTCAAGGCAACAACTGCGGCGTTAATGCCAAAAATTCCGGCGTATCCGACAGGTTCAACTAAAAAACCGGAAAAATAAGGGGCCAAGCCAACCCGTAAGCGCTCCGGAGAAAAATACACAGGCAAAAATCAAAGCCAAGTAGCCGACAATGCCAACTTTTTCAGTTTGATTAGGGGTAGTCATTGAAACCTCTTTTCAAAAGTTAGATTTAGAGAGAGTGTTCGCACCGGACAATTGTCTCGGCCGGCACGAACGTATTCTTGTTATTGCAAAGGACGCGTTTTCTCTTTCAACCAAGCCTTTTCTTCTTCAGTAAGACATGGTGAAAGGACTTCATAAACCTTGGCGTGATATTGATTGATCCAATCAATTTCACCCTCGGTCAACTCAGCAACAAGAATAGCTTTCTGTTCATAAGGCAAGAAAGTGATCGTTTCAAATTCCATAAATTGACCGAATTCATTCTTTTCCGCCTTTTGAACCAGGATCGCGTTTTCGATGCGAATGCCGTGACGACCGGGTTTGTAGACACCTGGTTCATCAGAAAAGAGCATCCCCTCTTCAAGCACAACATTGCGCGCGTATGGGAAAAGCGGGGCGTATTCCATAATGATCTTGCCCGGTCCCTCATGCACATTGAGGACATAGCCGATACCATGTCCTGTGCCGTGCCCGAAATTCATTAGGCGATTCCAGTGATTGGACTTAACAACCGCATCAATTAAATTTCCAGTCACACCATATGGGAACTTTTGACGAGCCAAGGCAATATGCGTCTTAAGCGTGACCGTATAGTCATACTTCATTTCTTCGCTTAATTCTCCGACAGCGACTGTGCGAGTTAAGTCTGTGGTGCCGCACAGGTATTGAGCGCAAACGTCAAAGAGCAAAAAGCCTTTTGGCTGAACCTTTGTCGTCATCGTCTTAGAAGGACGATAGTGGGGCAAAGCGGCATTTTCGCCATAGCCGACAATCGGCAAATTGGCCGGTTGCAGATAAAGCGGATTCATCTTCCGGAATTCGTTCAGTTTTTGACCAACCGAGTATTCGTCCAGTTCACCCGAAGCCACATTGGCTTCAATCCAGCGCATCAGGCGAATCACTGCTACAGCTTCAAGTCTATTAGCTTCACGGATGTTCTCCTGTTCGCCGGGGCTCTTTTGAGCCTTCTGAGCTGTCACTTCATCTAAACCGGTCTTGATGGTAACGTCCTTCGGAATAGACTCGTAAAGTTTGAACGGTGTTTTGGTTGGGTCTACATAAATAACGGCAGGCGCTTTGATCGATTTAACGATAGCAAGGATTTCTTTGTACTCGTGTAATGTCCAGCCATCGGCCTGAAGTTTTTCACGAATTTCTTCAGACACCTTGAAAAGATCTGTACAGAGATGAGCTTCATTTTGTGAAATATAAGCGTACGCATGGAAGAACGGATACAAAGGATTATCGTTGCCGCGCAGATTGGTCAGCCATGCAATATCGTCAAGACCGCAAATCAACGTGGAAGTATTTTCACCGTACTTTTTCAAACGATGACGCAAGGCGGTCAGTTTTTCCACACGACTTTCTACGGCGTATTGAGCTTCCAGTTCCCAAATCGGATCTTGAGGTACTGCAGGACGATCCGCCCAAATCTCTCCGACGAGATTGCGATCATAAAGAACACGTAAATTCTTAATCGGCAATTTTTCCTTAAAAGCCTGCAGCATGGCTTCGCTAAGTACTTCACCATCCACAGCCAATGCATCACCATCGTGCATTTGAGTCATCAGCCAATCGTTCCAATCGGGCGTTCCCGGTTCAGACACGCAATTAATGTGAAATGTGCCGGCTTCAATTTCACGACCCGCCTGAGTCGTGTAGCGGCCGTCGGTCCAGAATTCCGCATGATCTTCAGTCACGACGGCATAGCCCATGCTTCCTGTGAACCCCGTTAACCACTGCATTGCCTTCCAGTGAGCCGAAACGGATTCCGTTTGATGCGGATCAGTCGTGCCGACATATACTGCCTTAGCACCGGCTTCACGCAATAAAACGCGTAACGCATTCAGTTTTTCAGAGGTTTTCATCCTGACTCCACCAATTAAATTTTCTTAGCTCTAACAGTACCATTTCAAATTGAAAGAGCTGAAAGTTTTTTTGATTCAATATGCTTTAAATATCTAAAATGAAGATTATATTCTGGCAGATTACAATCTGGCAGAATATAATCTTCCTTATAAAACAAACACAAAGGTATAGCAATGGGTGATACTGAGTTTTATGGTCGCAACGGCGAATTAGAAATATTACAAGATGCTTACGAGAGTAATCACGCCGAAATAGCTATTATTTACGGGCGGCGACGTGTCGGTAAAACAGCATTAATTCAGAAATTCTGTGAAGCTAAAAAAACCTTCTTCTACACTGCCAAAGCCTGGAAAGACTCTTACCAGTTGGAACAATTTTCACTGGCTGTCGGCGAATTCTGCAACAACGCCCAACAACGCTTCCTTAATTGGTCATCTGCCCTAAAAGCTCTGGCAACCTATCCCACTGGTACACGTAAGGTGCTTGTCATTGACGAATTTCAATATATTGCAAAAGAACGTCCAAGCATCCTTTCGGAACTGCAAGTACTTTGGGACGAAGAGCTGACCGGACAAAATATTTTGCTCATTCTCTGCGGCAGTGCTGTTTCTTTTATTGCCAAAGAAGTTCTTGGAGAAAAAAATCCGCTTTTCGGCCGAGCAAGAACCATTATGAAGGTGCGCCCTCTGCCCTTTGAAACCGTTGCGCAGTTTGTACCTTCTTACAGCGCAGATGATATCTTTCGAGGTTATGCCTCCTTGGGTGGAATTCCTTATTTTTGGCAAGGAATCAACCCGAATCATTCAATGACAGAAAATTTGTCTGCGAATATTTTGCGTTCAAACGGTTTTCTCAACGACGAGGCCCAATCAGTTCTAAGACAGGAATTTCGAGACCCCGCTACATATAACGCCATTCTGCAAACAATCGCGTTCGGAGCGACTTCACGCAATGAAATTGCTCAAAAAAGTTTGGTGGATCCCCGCACACTTACCAAATACCTGTCGGTTTTGGAGGATATGGATCTCATAGTGAAGGAATTTCCCGTTTTCAGCGGCCGCGGAGAGTTGGGAAATGTTTCTCGCGGACTTTATCGCATAGCAGATCCGTACTTAAAATTTTGGTTTCGCTTTTTAGCCAACAATCCAACGCTCATCATGACACGACAGGAAGCCCTGTCAGAATGGAACGCAAGTGTTGAACCATGGTTTGCCAATTTTGCTTCAGATTCTTTTGAAGAAATTTGCCGACAATATCTCACCCGTCTGCGTTTTTCAGGACAACTGCCATTTCGTCCGACAACCTTAGGTCGTTGGTGGAAAGACAGTACAGAAATTGACATTGTTGGTGCTGACTTTGATCGCCGTCATTGTCTGGTTGGAGAGTGCAAATACCGGAATGAAAAAGTCGGAATAAAAGTCTTGAGATCTCTTCAAGCTAAATGCAGCCAGCTGCCTGTCGCAGACAATGCGATATTTGATTATTGGATTTTTTCCCGAATGGGTTTTGATGAATCTTTACTTGAAACGGCTGCCAGGGATTCTTCTGTGCATCTCGTTGAATTGTCACAATTAATAAGGAGTTAATTGCAGACAAAATAAAGGCCCTCTCTGTGGAAGGCCAATAGCATTAAGTGGCGGAGAAGGGGGGATTCGAACCCCCGAAGCCCGTTTTGCGAGCTTGCACCCTTAGCAGGGGTGTGCCTTCAGCCTCTCGGCCACTTCTCCGCACATTCTGAGCATCGCTCAGTAAGAATGGGCATTCTATAAGATTTGTTTATTTTTTTCAATAGTCCTACTTTCGAATCGGACATTTTTTCCCCGCTCTTTCATTTTTCGGGGAAATAATCTGTGAACAAATGCCGCGAAGCAGATCCACTTCGGGCTGCGTCAGAAGCGTTCTGGAAAAAAGTCTCCTTACTCTGGGCATGAAAAGCTTCGGCTCTTCGGGATCCAACACTCCGCAGTGAATCATGGCTTTTTCAAAATGCTGCAGAAAGCCTTCGACAGCCTGAGGACCGGCAAGTTTTTCACCCGAAAAACGCTCCTGCCACTGATAAAGTCCGTCGTGCGTTTTTGTCTGATCCATCATCGCCATGTGCATTTCATAGGCCATGATCTGAACCGCCTGCGATAAATTCAGACTCGTGCAATCGGGATCCGCCGGAATGGCTGCGCAGCCTTGGCACAAAGCCATCTGTTCATTAGACAACCCGGTTCTCTCACAGCCAAACACAAAGGCGATATTACCCTGCTGCTCCTGCACAAAATCCGTTGCCTTTTTCGCGACGGTGCGAACCGGCTCAATGACGGGGCCAAATTCACGGTCGTACCCTGACATCGCCCAGGCAAAATTTACGCCATCGAGCGCTTCAATGAGGCTGCCGTAGGAGCGGCTCGCTTCCAGCACATCAACGCTGCTTGTCGAATAAGCAATCGCTTCAGGATGCGTGCGGTAATTTTCTTCCCAGGGACTCACCACCCGCAAGTCGCGGAAACCCATGGTTTTAATGGCGCGCGCAGCAGAACCGATATTGCCCGGATGAGCCGGCTCCACCAAAATGAAACTGACGTGCTGAGCCAAAGGACTAGTGGACATTTTCAGAAACTAAATACAGAAAAATCATTAAAATATGTAGATTCTACACGTAGTTATCGAATCAACCGATTTAAATTTAAGAAGGATTTGCGACGATGAGTTCTCCGATGCTCAACACGGCAATGAAAGCAGCCCGCGCTGCCTGCACCATTCTCAACCGTGCCGTTGATAACCTCTCGGCTTTGGAAGTGCACAAAAAGGGGCACTCTGACTTCGTGAGCGAAGTCGATGTCGCCTGCGAACGCACAATCGTGGAAATTTTGCGTGAAGCCTATCCCCGCCACCAAATTTTGGGCGAAGAAAACGGCCTCACCGGTCCTGAAAAAAGTGAATTCCAATGGATCATTGATCCGGTGGACGGCACCACCAACTTCCTGCACGGCTTCCCTCAATACGCGGTTTCCATTGCCTTAAAGCGTGAGGGCGAAATCATTGAAGCCGTTGTTGCCGATCCCGTTAAAAATGAAATCTTCACCGCCACGCGCGGCGTCGGTGCCTTTTTAAACGGCCGCCGCATCCGCGTGAGTAAGCGCACCGCTCTGGCTGACTCCCTGGTGGGCGTGGGATTCCCCTTCCGCAAGTCTGACGATGTTGATGCTTACATGAGAGTCTTCTCTCAATTGGCAAAGACAACGAGCGGTTTGCGCCGCGCCGGTGCCGCCTCATTGGATCTCGCATATGTGGCTGCGGGGCGCCTTGATGCTTTCTGGGAACCCAACCTCAAGGCCTGGGACATTGCCGCGGGGTCGCTCCTTGTGCTTGAAGCAGGCGGCCTTGTCACGGACTTCAAGGGTGAGTCTGACTATCTCACCACCGGTCAAATCGTTGCGGGCACGCCGAAAGTATTCGGACAGCTCCTTCCCGTCATTAACAAAAATTACGGCGATATCCGCTAAGACACTTTCCGCGTGATCTAAACGGGCAGTCAAGAATGGCAAAAGCAAAAACGATTCAAACGGAAAATGATCCGTTGGCAGGTCACACGCCTGCCATTCGGCGCTTTCTTGAAATCAAGGCACAGCATCCGGACACACTTTTGCTGTATCGGATGGGTGACTTTTATGAAACGTTTTTTGACGATGCTGTTCGTGCCAATAAGCTTTTAGGCATTACGCTTACTTCCCGCGGAACCGACGGCAGCGGCAATCCCATTCCGATGGCGGGGGTTCCTGAAAAGACGTTGGAACAATACCTCGCGCGCCTAGTCAAACAAGGTGTTTCCGTTGCCATTTGTGAGCAAATCGGTGACCCGAGCAAGGGGCCGCTTGAGCGTGAGCTCGCGCGCATCGTCACCCCGGGTACGCTCACAGAAAACGAGCTTTTGCCTCAAAAGCAAGATGCCGCCCTTTTGGCTATTTCCCCTGCCGGGCGGCACGGTTCGCGCTTGGGAATGGCGTGGCTTGTGCTCAGTAACGGCCGCTTTCATGTGGCCAACACCAGTCTTGAGGAGCTCGCCACCGAGGTTACCCGCATTGCGCCTACTGAAATTCTCGTTCCCGAGGATTTCAAAGAAACTATTGAAGAATTGCGGCTGCCAGCCGCCATTACCGCGCTGCCCAAGTGGCACTTTTCGGTCGATCACGGCACGGTCAAATTAAAGCATCAGTTTCATGTGCAGGAACTCACTGCCTGGGGACTTGACGATGTCCCCGATGCTGTGAGTGCTGCCGGCGCCCTCTTAACCTATGCGGAAAACACCCAGTGTGAAGCAATCCCTCACCTCTTGCCGCCGGTGCTCGAGGTGCAGAGCCAATTTGTCGGCATGGACAGCGCCAGCCGCAGAAATCTGGAACTCACGCAAACCTTAAGAGGCGACGACGGTCCCACGCTTTTTTCTCTGCTTGATCAGTGCAAAACCAGCATGGGTTCTCGCCTTCTGCGTCAATGGATTCACAATCCCTTAAGGGATACACAGGCCGTGGGCGCTCGTCATCAGGCCGTTGAAAGTTTTTTAATTGCCGAGCATTTAAGACAGTCCGTCCGCGACAAACTCAAAACCGTTCCCGACTTTGAGCGTCTGGCTACGCGCATTGCCATGCGCACGATCCGTCCGAAAGAGCTGGCCGCACTGCGCGACTCTCTGCCACACTTGGCTGACATTGCGCGCGAACTCATCACCGCAGACGATCCCCTTATTGAGCAAAACGCTGCCGATCTGGTCATTGATCCCGCGCTTTACGAAAAGCTTCATGCGGCGCTTCTGGATGATCCGGCTGTGCAGCTTCGCGACGGTGACGTGATTGCAAGCTCTTACAATGAAGAGCTTGCCACGCTCAGAGAACTTCGTGACAACGTGGGTGAATTCCTCAATCAAATGGAAATTCGCGAGCGCGAAGCCACGGGGATTTCCACGCTCAGAGTGCAGTACAACAAAGTACAGGGATTTTTCATTGAAATCTCCCGCGGTCAAGCCGACCGGGTGCCACTGCACTACCACAGAAAGCAAACGCTTAAGAATACCGAGCGCTATATCACGCCGGAACTGAAGGACTATGAAGACAAGGCGCTTTCGGCTCAGGAGCGCTCCCAAACGCTTCAGAAGTCTCTTTATAACGAGCTTCTTGAATTTGCCGATCCTTTTGTGCCAGTGCTTCAGAAGGCCTCAGCCGCTGTTGCCGCCATTGACGTGCTCTGCGCTTTTGCCTTTCATGCGGCCCGTGCCAACTGGGTGCGTCCGGAACTTGAAAAGGCGCCCGGCATTGAAATTATCGGCGCCCGCCACCCGGTCGTGGAAGATGCCATTGAAAGCTACACGCCTAATGACTGCCGATTGATTCCCGGGCGCAGACTTCTCGTGATTACCGGTCCCAACATGGGCGGTAAATCCACGTATATGCGTTCCATTGCGCTCATTGTGCTTCTGACTTACATCGGCAGTTTTGTCCCGGCCACAAGTGCCAAAATCGGTCCAGTTGACAGAATCCTCACCCGCATCGGTGCCAGCGACGATTTGGCCCGCGGACGATCCACATTCATGGTGGAGATGACGGAGGCCGCTTCGATTCTTCACCAGGCCACCGACCAAAGTCTTGTGCTCATGGACGAAATCGGCCGCGGCACATCCACTTTTGACGGCTTAAGTCTGGCAGCCGCCATTGCGCACGAACTCGCACTTGTGAAAAAGAGCTTCACGCTTTTTGCCACTCACTATTTTGAACTCACCAAACTTGAGCAAACGGCCCCTGAAGTGGCCAACGTTCACGTGGCTGCCGCAGAAAGCAAAAACCATATCGTCTTTTTGCACGAAGTGCAGGAAGGACCTGCCAACCAAAGCTACGGGATTGCCGTGGCGCAGCTTGCAGGCGTGCCCAATTCCGTGATCCGCCGTGCCCGCAAGATGCTCAACGAGCTTCAGGAGCGCAGCCAGATCAACGAACAGCTCGATTTGTTTGCTGACAACAACATTGAAATGCCCGATGAAAAAGCGCCCGAGCCCGACCGGACTCAAGCGCTTTGTGAAGAGATTGACGCTCTTGACGTTGATCAGCTCACGCCCCGCCAAGCCTTGGAACTTCTCTACGAACTCAAGGACAAGGCTCGGGGCATTCTGAACGATTAATGAACAGTTTTCTGAGCGTCGTCGTCGCCCGCATCATCGACGATGTTGGCGCCCATCGGCTTATCGGAAACCTGCAGGAAGGACGGCACCACCACTTCGTCATTGCCGATTGCATCAGTGCCTTTTTTCACCGCTTCGACATTGCGCACGGTGATTTCAAACTTTAAGCCGATGCCTGCGAGCGGATGGTTGCCGTCAAGCACAACTACACCGTCGGCAATATCCGTCACGCGATAAACACGGTCAAGGGTTTCACCGCGAATTTCCGTGTAGCTTAAGCCCACCTCCACACCGCCGTCAAAGTCCGTTTCCGGACGAATGATAAGCGCCGTTTCATCGTAGTCACCGAATGCCTCTTCAGGTTCAAGCTGCACCGTCACCGTATCGCCCGGCTTTTTGCCTTCGAGTGCTTTTTCAATCACAGGGAAAATATCGCTGTGACCGTGCAAATAAACCAAGTCATCGGCCGATTCCATCAAGTCACCCTGAAGGTTGTACATTTTGGCTGAAATCGTCACCAGAGTATCTTTAGCAACCTGCATAGTTTTCCTTTATTTCAAAATACTTTGTTTGGCTTTTTCGTATTCTTGCTGAGACAACAGTCCCTTTTCGTACAGATCGGCCAAATCTTTCAATTCCTTCACGCGCATCTCTTCGTTGCCCGGATAATACACATTCTCTTCGCCCAGGGGATTTAAACCATAGCGGTTCGCGCCGCGCTGGGAACCGATAAGACCGATCACCAAATAGGCGATGAATTCCACACCGGGAATAAAAAGAAGTATGGCCCAAAGGCCGCTTGCGTCAAAGTCATGCAGGCGGCGAACCGCAGCCGAAATAGTGCTGATTAAGGAAATCACTGTGAGTACAGCATAGATCTTGCCTGCTTCGAAAATCTCGGGGCTGGCGGTAGCATCCTGAATATCGAGCGACTGACCGGGCAGCATGGCAAACGTATACAAAAGATAAGGCACACCCAGGCGCACCAAAATCCAAAACGCAATGACCGCCCAAAAACGGCCTCGATTCATGCGGCCGGAAAATGAGAAAAAGAGTTTAAACATTATTTCGCTCTTTAAAAGAGAAAAGGGAGTGCGGAAAACTTTTCTCCACGCTCCCCTGTTTTACACCGATCCGTACGGTGCTGTTACTTCGTCTGTTCGCTCAGCAACGTGAGAATTCTGGGCGCCACACCGGTTTGGTCGGCCTTGCCGTCCGGACCCAACACATGCACACGGCATTCGGTGTCAGACAAGCGCTGCAGATAAATCACGTACTGCGGGGCTTCCACCGGTTTGGTGTTGCCGAAAGCATTACTCCAGAAACCTTGTTCGGAGCGCTTTTGCTCTTCGTATTCCTGGTCAAGGTAGCGCACGAGGAAGAAGCCGCGTGAGCGGTCACGGTCTTCAACCGTAAAGCCCATGCGGTCGATGGCCAAAGCCACACGGCGCCAGGCGCGTTCAAAGTCTTCCTTGATGAAGATGCTGGTGGCTACGCCTTCGGCATCCTGTTCAAGCTGGCTGATTGCCTCTTCGGCCTGATAGCTCGTCAACTTTTGAACTTCAGCTTCATGTTCAGCGGCGCTCTTTTTCACCGCTTCAGGATTAAATTCCTGGTTGATGCGCTGAGCCAGGCGGGTGAGCATTTCGGCTTCCATTTCCGGATCACTCGGACCGGGCTGCCAAACGGTAGTTTCGTTATCGCCGCCCATGCTCTTAACCACTTCAACCATCGCGCGGTGCGTCACAAAGATGTCGGAGCCGCCTGTGGCAGAGCGTTCGATACGGGCACGGTACTGATCGCGCTCACCCGTTGAATAAACCAAGTCGACGATACGGCCCAAGGTGCCGCGAATAATATCCTGCGGAAGTTTGGCGCGGTTTTCAGCCCAGTTGGTTTCCATCACACCGGTTGCCGCATCCTGACGGGAAAGGGACAAACCGACCGTGGTCCAGAAGTCCTGCATCACAGGCCAAACGATTTCGGGAGCGAGGTCCACGTGAATCCAGCGATCGTTGCCGTCACGGATAATTTTTGCGACTTCACCCTGAGGCAGCACCAGCTGAGCGTTTTGATTGGCGCCCTGAGCATTACCCTGAGCCTGTTGGCTTGCGTAAATCACCTGTTGGCGGCTCGGCACAGCGTAGCGGTCAGATCCCGGAACTGAGGACAAATCCGGCGGGATTTCCAACGGGGCACGAGAATCACTCGTTTCGTATTGAATGCGGTCTTGGCCAAAGTCAAAGCTCGAGCAAGCGGCCAAAGCCATCGGCAACGCGACCACCAAACCCGTACGGACTATTTTTTTCATCATTTTGTGTTCACTCACTCGCACGCCGATTGATTAGGCGCGCCGTTACATCAAATTAACTCGGTTATTGTACCGATTTCAGCCTATCTGTGGGAGATAAGACATGTTTGCAAATTGAAACAAATCATCAAAGCAGTGCCCAGGTTAAAAGGCGTCTTGCTGTCCAGACAAAGGGATGCATGAAATAAGTCAAAAATCCCGACAGAATCAGTACCACCAAAATCACCATGCCGTAGCGCTCGATTTCGGAAAATTTCACCGCCGCCTCATAAGGCAGCAGCATCGTCACAATGCGGCCCCCATCCAGTGGCGGCAGGGGCAAAAGATTAAACGCCATGAGGTAAAAGTTCACCATGACGCCTGCCACTGTCAGATCAAGAAGCGACTGCGTCAAAAACCCCGTCCAGATAAACACCTTTAAGAGCAAAAGCCAAATAAAGGCCTGCAGGAGATTGCTTGCGGGCCCCGCGAGCGCCACCATAAACATCCCCTGACGAAAGGGCGTGAGGTTACGGGTATTGACCGGCACTGGCTTAGCCCACCCCAAAAGCACGCCGCCCAAACCCGTCATGGCCGAGCCCAGCAACAATATGCCCGGCACAATAATGGTGCCGACCAAATCAATATGCGGAATGGGATTTAAGGTCACACGCCCGAGCATTGAAGCCGTCATGTCACCATAGCGGCGGGCCATCCACCCGTGGGCAGATTCGTGCATGGTGATGGCGAAAATCAAAGGAATCGCGTACACCGCGATATCGTAAAGATGATGCATGATCAGCGATCTTTCAATAATTGCAAAACTGTGGGTAAGTAATCAGGCAGCGGCTCCTGCATTCCGGGCTCGGGTCTGCCCGGTTTAAAGCCATGAAAATCGCTCCCGGTACTTGCCAAAAAGCCCATATTCAAAGCCACGCGGGTGTAGCGCTCATTTTCTGCCTCAAAGTGGCTGCCCGTGGTGACTTCGATGGCGTCGCCCCCCAACGCTTTAAATTCTTCCAACAAATCAATCGTGCTCAATGGCGGCTCAAATGAGTAGCGCCCCGGGTGCGCCATCACGGCAACACCCCCCGTTTCACGGATAAAGTGCATGGCTTCAGGCAAACTCATCCACTCGGTTTTCACGCAGGCCGGGCCGTTATCTTTGAGGTATTTATCAAAAGCCTCGTCTTCCGTGCCGACGGTTCCTCTTTGCACAAGGGCCAGCGCAAAGTGCCTGCGTGAAAGGTTGAGCTTATTGCCCGCTAATTCAAGAGCCTGCTCATAGGTGTTATAAATTCCCATCGCGTCAAATTTCGCCGTGATCGCCCGAGCCCGCGCGTCACGCTGGCGGCTCAGTTTTTCCGACAATTCCCGGTAAGGTTCAAAGTCCCTGGGACCGAGGCTTACCACATGAATAGTTTTGCCGCCCCAGGCAACGGAAAGCTCCACTCCGTCGATAAAGCGCATGCCGAGTTTTTCCGCTTCGCATCGCGCCTCTTTGAGGCCCGCCACCGTATCGTGATCGGTCAGAGCCATCACTTCGACTCCGTTGGCGTGAGCCTTTCGGACCACCTCCGCAGGAGAAAACACCCCGTCACTCGCGCTCGAGTGAACATGTAAATCCATTCTCATTTCAAAATCTAAACCCGTTACAATTCAACCTTTAACTTTAAATGATTTGACGCGTAATAGATGGCTATTTTTTCAATTTCTGACAGAATTCCGCGCATTGCTGCCACGGCCTATGTCGACGAAGTGGCAACCGTTACCGCCGACGTCACCCTTGGGAACAACGTCAGTGTGTGGCCGGGTGCCTCGATAAGAGGCGATGAAGCGGCTATCGAAGTACAGGAAGGCAGCAACATTCAGGATAACGCCGTGATTCACACCGATCCCGGCAAGCCCTGCCGCGTCGGACGCAATGTCACAGTGGGACACGGAGCCATTTTGCACGGCTGCACAATCGGTGACGAAAGCCTCATCGGTATGGGCGCGGTGATTCTTAACGGCACGGTGATCGGCAAACAGACGCTTGTGGGCGCGGGCACTCTCATTGCCGAAAACAAAACTTTCCCTGACGGCGTTTTGATTCTCGGCCGACCCGGCCGCATTGTGCGAGAATTAACAGCCGAAGAAAAAATAAAAATTCGCGACAATGCCCGCGAGTACGTTGAACAAAAAATTCGTTATCAAACCGAGAAAAAGCGAATCGGTTAAAGCAGGAAGAATATGACTGGACAAGACACTCTGAGCAAATTCATTTTCAAACACACACCCATGAAGGGCGGTGCGGTGAAACTCACCACCGCCTGGAAAGCGATGAGACACTATCAGCAGTGGCCTTTGAGCGTCACACGCCTTGTCGGCGAGATGACTGCGGGATCCATTCTGCTGGCAAGCTCTCTGAAATTTGAAGGATCGCTCATCATGCAGGTTCAGGGCGACGGCCCCGTGCGGCTTGCAATTGTTGAAGTCAGAAACGGTCTTTTGGTGCGCGCCACGGTCAAAATGAATGAGACGGAAGCTGTTGATGACGCCATGGGATTAAAAGCTCTTGTTAACGCTCATGGAAAAGGACGCTGCGCCATCATGCTCGATCCGAAAGACCGCCGCGACGGTGAGCCACTCTACCAAGGCGTGGTGCCTTTGACCGGTGAAACAGTAGCTGACGCGCTCATGGGTTATATGCAGCAGTCTGAGCAAATTCACACGAAACTGTGGCTTGCGGCCGACGAAGAAAGCGCCGCCGGACTCATGCTTCAGCAGATGCCCGACTTTGGCGGCAAAGATGAAGAACTCAAAAATGATGATGACAGCGTGAATCGTATCGAAACACTGGCAGCCACCATCACCGACGAGGAGCTTCTGACCCTTACCCCGCAGGAAGTCACCCATCGGCTATTCTGGGAAGAAGCGCCTGAGTATTTTGAGCCGCTCGAACCCAAATTTGCCTGCACGTGCTCAAGAGAAAAAATCGAGGCGATGATCAGAAACCTGGGTGAAGTCGAAGCGCTTCAGATTGTTAAAGATGAAGGAAAACTTGAAGTAACATGCGACTTTTGCGGCCGCACCGAAAGCTTCAGCGCTGAAGATATTGTGAAACTTTTTGATAACGGCAGCGTGACTAAAAACTGAGAAATGAAAACCGTATTTAAAACCTGTGTAAACAATAATGTAATGGGCTTTGACCATGAGGGACTCAAAGGCGGCTTTTATTTGACAGGCTCCCCGATTCTCGCCACTTTAAATGGTCCATACCCGATCCGTAACCTCTCTGAAAAAGAGGCGTTAGAAAAGGTTCGGGCAATCACCGATGACTTTTTGGAAGTGACAGGCACAAAAGAGGGACTCATCACCTGGGTATACAAACTCATCCTCGAGGGCGAGTGCATTATTTACTCTGTCAATATCAATGCGGCCACCCGTGAAGTGGCGGTGACGCATCAAAACTTAAAGGATGTGCTGGATTCGTTCTTACCCCAACAGGTCAAAGGCGGAGAAGAAGTGGACGGCTTTTTCATCAAGTCTGACGGAAAGAAAGTCTGGGCATTTCAACCGGTGGAACACTTCCTTCTCTGTTTGGTCCCTGATGAACAGTACTCTTCGATAAACGTGCGTGTCTATCAGGCCGATTCGACTGTGGCCGAATTAATTGAGCATGACCATCATGAATTGCTTGAATTTTTCATGAATAAGGTTCTGCCGAAAATCTCCGAGCGCTATCCGCAGCTCAGTCCCATGAATCAGGCAAAAAATACCGATCCGGAAAAGCTTTTCGAGGAACTCGTCTCGCTTTTGGAAAACCCCGAGATGCGTATGCCCAAACGTGAAGTGACGCTTGAACTCACGGGACAGCCGCCCGTCACCCTGAAGCTCTCACATCTTTTCGGTTTCCGTGCAATCAAAGACGACGAAAAGACAAGCGAGCATCTGACGATTTACCACGACGGTCAGCATTTCTTACTCTATACGGTCACTCCGTCAGAGGATGGCAGTAAACCGCCCATGATGACGCTCGAGCAAATTACACCGGAGCAAATTGTGGATCTGGCGCGTCGAATGGTTTGGGGGCAATCCCAAGCCGACGAGGTGTTGCGAACGCAAAAGTGGATCAACTGATGAAAGCGGCCCGCCTAAGCGGGCCTTTCATTTGGAAAAACGGAAACTTAACCTTTCATGCGATTGAGGGCAATGGACGCCATCACCGCCGCACCGGTAGCAATCGCTTTGTCGTTGAAATCGAATCGCTCATTGTGTACCGGCGCATTGTGTTCGGCGTCTTTCATCCCGAGCCTGAAAAGGCAGCCCGGGCGCTCTAAAAGCATGAAGGAGAAATCTTCACCGCCCATCGTGCGCGGGAATTCGCCGACATTTTCAGCTCCCAAGACCTCTTCTGCGATGCGCTTAGCCTCAGCCACTTCGTTCGGTGTGTTGTACATTGCCGGGTACAGCCGAATATATTTCGCCTCAGCCTTCATACCATACGTCTGAGCAATGCCGTCGGCGATTTCATGAATGCGGCGGTCAATCAAATCCCGCACTTCAGGTTCATAGGAGCGGGCCGTGCCGCGGATCAATGACTTTTGAGGCACCACGCTCGTTCCGTCGGGATCACCCGACTGCGCGCAGCAAACAGAAACCACAGCGCAAAGATTGGGATCGGTGTTTCGCGAAACCACGGTCTGCAGTGCAAGAATCGCTTCTGCCATGGCAATCACGGGGTCTTTCACAAAGTGAGGACGCGAGCCGTGTCCGCCCTTGCCGTCAAAGGTAATTTCAAAAATATCGGCATTGGCTGTGGCGTACCCCGAAACGAAACCCAACTTACCCACTTCAATGCCGGGCTCTGCGTGCAGGGCGTAAAACTCGTCAATCCCAAAGCGCTCCACAAGCCCATCTTCGATCATATGGCGCGCGCCGGCGAAACCTTCTTCACCGGGCTGAAAAATAGCCACGAGGGTACCTGCGAAATGACGGTGCTGCATGAAGTACTTCACCACTGCTAAGAGCGTTGCCACATGTCCGTCATGACCGCAGGCGTGCATGTGTTTGGCGCGGCAGCTTGCGTATGGAGCACCGGTATTTTCATTTAAAGGCAGCGCATCACTATCGGCTCTGAGACCGATTGTGCGCCCGGGCTCATCACCCTTGATCACACAAACGATGCCTGCCACATCGGCTCCGCCCACGCGCGTAGTAATGTCTTCGCACCCGAAACTCTTTAAGGCTTCGAGAATTGTTTTTTCAGTTTGCGTGAGATTAAGACCGATTTCGGGGTATTGATGAATAACGTGTCGGATTTTCGCGGCCGCTTCGGCGCATTCGGCCATCTCCTGCGGCTTCACGATAAGATGTTCACTCATAACGAATCCTTTGCAAAAATGGCGGTTGATTCGTTATTTATAGCGAATAATTAAAAAAATCTTTGGGAAAAATTCGTCCGAGCTACGGCGTTTGACCTAACGGACGGTTTCGCCTGCAGGCGGCGTCACGGGTGCCGGACGGTAAAGCGGATCATTGATAATGTCAGCCGGAATGGCATTGCCCGGCAGCACTTTTTGAGGCCGTTGAATACGAAAGAGCACTTCGCCGGGTCTGACCATATTGAGGTCGTGCCGGGCGCGCTCTTCAATGGCATCAGCCCCTCGGGAGAGCGACCGGACTTCAGCGGCCAACCGTTGGTTTTCTTCGAAGGTGAGCGCATTTTGCTCTTTGATGTCAGCGAGCTCCTCACTCAGAGACACCACCCGAACATACCCCCCTTGAACGCCGATTAAAGGCCAAAGCAGCAACAGCAGCATAAACAACAAGATCTTGATGATCTTATCGGGCGTAATCATCAGCCTTGGCCTTACTTCAGTTCAATTAGAACGACCATTCCTTGATGCAGTAGAAAGCATCACGGCCCGGATAAACGGCTTGGTCATCCAATTCTTCTTCAATGCGAAGCAGTTGGTTGTACTTGGCCATACGGTCGCTGCGGCTCATGGAACCGGTCTTGATTTGGCCGGCGTTCACGCCCACGGCCAAGTCAGCGATGAAGCTGTCTTCGGTTTCGCCGGAGCGGTGAGAAACCACCACGGAGTAACCGGCGCGCTTGGCCATTTCAATGGCAGCGAGCGTTTCGGTGAGAGAACCGATTTGGTTGACCTTAATCAGAATGGAATTGGCCACACCCTTTTGGATACCTTCGGCCAAAATCTTCGGATTGGTCACAAAAAGATCGTCACCCACTAACTGAACGCGGCGGCCCAAAGCGTCGGTGAGCTTCTTCCAGCCTTCCCAGTCCACTTCAGCCATACCGTCTTCGATGGAGATGATCGGGTACTTGGCAACCCACCCTTCGAGAACCTTGATCCATTCGTCAGCCGTGTAGGTCTTGCCCTGACCCTTTTGAACGTACTTGCCGTCTTCATAGAATTCGCTGGCGGCACAGTCAAGACCGATAGCGATGTCCTTGCCCGGTTCGTAGCCGGCAGCCTTGATGGCTTCGATGATGAGTTCAATGGCTTCTTCGTGGCTGTCGATATTCGGGGCGAAACCGCCTTCATCACCCACAGCCGTGCTCATGCCGCGGCCGTTGATGATCTGCTTTAAGGCGTGGAACGTTTCAGCGCCGTAGCGCAAGGCTTCGTGGAAGCTCGGAGCGCCGAGCGGAATAATCATGAATTCCTGCAAGTCGAGGTTGTTGTTGGCGTGAGCGCCGCCGTTGATCACATTCATCATCGGCACAGGCATTTGCACGGCACCCATTCCGCCCAAGTAGCGGTAAAGGGGCAGACCGCTGTAGTTGGCAGCAGCGCGGGCGCAGGCCATGGAGACACCCAAAATGGCGTTGGCGCCGAAGTTGCTCTTATTTTCCGTGCCGTCGTCTTCGATCATTTGCGTATCGATTGAAGCCTGCTGCGTCACGTCAAAACCGATCAAAGCCGGCTGAATCTTGGCGTGGATGTTTTCCACGGCTTTCATCACGCCCTTGCCGCCGTAGCGGGAGTCCTTGTCGCGCAGCTCCAGCGCTTCACGGATACCGGTGGAGGCACCGGAGGGCACAGCAGCGCGGCCCATCACACCGCTGTCAAGGTAGACGTCGCATTCAACCGTGGGGTTGCCGCGGCTATCCAAAATTTCACGAGCGACGATGGCATTGATCGTAGACATATCGGAAGTTCCTCAAAAGAATGTTTGAACAGCCGCAACCCTGCGGCCGTACTCATACAAAAATCGTTTGTTCGGCTCTCGCCGTTTATGGTCGCTATTGTACCGAAGCGGCACAATGGCCGCTTCGATTCAATAAATTAAAAAGAGTTTTCAAGCAGGGGCAGCGACTTCACCGTGCGGTCAATCGCCTTAAGCCCCGTGAGAAGCTCACGCATGCGAGACAGCGGCACCATGTTGGGGCCGTCACTCTTGGCGCAATCAGGATCCGGATGCGTTTCCATGAAAAGACCAGAGAT
>CAJKMT010000008.1 GCA_905201055.1 uncultured Sutterella sp.
CAACAGATTTACAGTCTGCCCCCTTTAGCCACTCGGGCACCCCTCCGTAGCGAGAGTGGCATTATGTAGGGTTTTAAATTAAATGTCAAGCACTTTTATAAAAAAACTTTTATTTTCTTAAAACTGAGTAACGATCAAAGCCAGAAGACCCCCCAACATCATGTAGGTTGACAGGTCCGACAACTGTCTTAATAGCGGTTTTTCGTTTTCAAGCTCATCTTCAATTTTTAACATCCTATCTCTGAACTCTTCAAAGCTCCCGTTGAAGTTATTCCAATCAAACATCTCTTTCGGCGTTCTGAAATAAGCCACTATCATTTTCAACGATGCGCCGAACAAAATAAACGCAGCACCTACCGATCCTTCCTCAAACAGAGCCAACCCAATACCTGCCATCGGTGCTGACAGAGCAATCAATAACATTTCAAAAGTTGATTTTTTCATAGATTTTTCCCACTTCTACGCGCTACACTGTGGCAGACCTGGATGTTGTTATGTTCATTTCATTTTCCGAGCCTTCCACAATTGTCGGTCTTTGTGCAGTTATTCTGCAAATCACATTGACCGTCGGCGTTATTCTTCGCGTCATGCTTACCCGTCACCCTCCGGGAAGCTCCTTTGCATGGATTTTACTGACTGCCATCCTCCCCTACGCCGGATTTATTCTCTACCTGCTTTTCGGTGAAAGAACGTTAGGTCGATGGCATGCTAGAAAACTGCGCAAAGAGATGCGAAAACGCCGTCAAATCTTTCGGCACATCATGCATACGGAAGCCATGGCTCCGGAAGACTACCGCGACATATCCAAGCTGGCTACACGACTTGGCAAATTTCCTCTCACCAAGCGCTCTTCTCTGCGGCTTCTTGATGATTCCGACGAAACATTAACCCTACTCATTCGCGACATCAATAACGCCAAAGAACTCATTGCCATGGAGTTTTATATTTGGGATGTCGGCGGAAAAGCTGATGATGTTTCCGCCGCCCTTATTCGTGCCGCAAGACGCGGTGTGCAATGCTATATCTTGGTCGATGCAATCGGCTCGTCCCGTTTTTTGTCAAGTGAATGGGCCCGAATGTTTCGCTATGAGGGCATTCACCTTGAAAGCGCATTGCCCGTCTCCATTTTCAGTGCGCTCCTATCTCGAGCTGACATTCGACTGCATCGAAAAATCGCTGTGATTGATTATCGAGTTGCCTACAGCGGCAGCCTCAACATGGTCGACCCTCACTACTTCAAGAAAAATTCCAATGTCGGCCAATGGGTTGACGCCATGGTAAGAGCAAAGGGCGAAATTGTTGCAAGCCTCTACCACCTGATCCACTTTGACTGGAAGGTACTGACAGAATCCGACTTTCCGTTCCCAGAATTTAAAGATCATGCTATTGAAAATTTTGACGTTCCCGATCAGGCAACCGTCATGATTGTTCCCTCGGGACCGGGAACAACAAACGATGCCAATCAACGTCTGATTCTGGAATCAATTCATCGTGCCAAGCAAAATATTGAAATTGTCACTCCCTATTTCATTCCCGGAGAGGCCCTTGCACTGGCTCTGCAAAATGCCGCCATCAAGGGAGTGCGAGTGACGTTGATTTTGTCCGAAAAGAGCGACGCCCCAATGGTCAATTATGCTTCACGCCGCTACTTTGATGATTTGCTCAAATCGGGCGTTCGAATTCTGTTCTACAAAAAAGGCATGCTTCACACTAAAAGCATCACAGTGGACGGTGAGCTCTCCCTTTTCGGCACCGTCAATATGGATATGCGCAGCATGCACCTGAATTACGAATTAATGCTGTTGGTGTTTGACAGAGAATTCAGTCACAAGGTCTCAGCACTGAATTCAACTTATGCTGAATTTTGCTCAGAAATCAATCTCTATCTTTGGTACAAACGCTCGGTCTGGGAGCGCATGAAAGAAGGGGCGAGTTACTTGCTCTCACCCCTGCTCTAAAAACAACGAATTTAAGAATCTTCTCTTTTTCGCTCTTCGACGATCACCGCATCCTCAACGGACTGGCGCTGCGAGCGAAATCTCATGTGGCGCGCCCGCATCCCTTCTGCCTGCCCCTGGTGTCGTGAGGGCTCACTGTCAGGACGAGCTTCGGGATTGATACGAACGCCCTGCTGCCTTTGATAAAGATTATCCAATGGATTGCCGTTAATCCAGCGATAAATCAATCCGCCGATCACCAAAACCGCAATCAGTCCCAGAATTATCAAAGTGATAGCCCCGATAACCGGCAAAAGCAATACGCCTAACCCAATAACAGCGGCCAGCACACCGATGCTGATAAGAAAACGCAGTAACGGATTCTGCGGTTGCGGATTACGGGAACCGCCCCGATAGATATAGATGGGCATTATTTATTTGCTTCCTTATTCAAGTCTGTCTGTTTCACTTCACAATTTAACGGGAAAGGAAAAACTTTGCGAATGAAAAGTGTCTATTTTTTATTGAACGTAAGACGACAGTTGGGAAAATCTTCTTATTTTTTGCCCTGATATCCGCCCTTTTCCCCTTTTTGACTCCCATTGTTTAAAACACTTAGAAACAATTTTCAAGACCTGCTTTTCATTTTTTTCAATTTTCAAGCCAAAAGGTTCGCAAAATTTCCCGTTTTTAGCGAAAATTACGCCAATCATGAATACGAACACTCTATCAAACAATAACTTGCCCGACGTTCAGTCGAGTACCGATCCCCGCAACATCGCCATCGAATACGTCGGTGTGCGAGGAGTTGAATTGCCTGTAACGGTTAAAAGCGCCGGCGGTGTGCAACCGACTGTGGCACAGATTTCCATGTTTGTCGCCCTTCCGGCCGAACACAAAGGCACGCATATGTCGCGCTTTTTGGGACTGCTCAAAGATCACGATCATCCGTTATGCAAAGACACTCTGATCGAATTAATGAATGACATGCTCAAGGCTCTTGAGTCACACGCCGGTCGCATTGATTTTGAATTCCCATTTTTTGTCAACAAACAAGCGCCCGTTTCTAAATTGGACAGCCTTATGAATTACCGCGTCCACTATCGGGTGGAGAGCAAAGACGGACAAACCTGGGTAACGCAAACGGTTACGGTCCCTGTCACGAGTCTGTGCCCCTGCAGTAAAGAAATTTCCCGCTACGGCGCCCATAATCAGCGCTCTCATGTCACGATTGCTGCCAAACTTAAGGGAGATTTGTCGCTTGAGCAACAGATCCGTTACGTTGAACAAAGTGCCTCCTGCGAGTTGTGGAGTCGATTAAAACGCGTCGATGAAAAGTTTGTCACGGAAAAGGCTTACGAGAACCCGAAATTCGTGGAAGATCTTGTCCGCGACGTCGCCGGCGTTCTCAATAACGACAGCAATGTTGAGGCTTACTGCGTGCAAGCGGAAAATTTTGAATCCATTCATAACCACTCGGCCTATGCGCAAATTTCGCGCGGCAATATGAACTGACGGATTCCAAGGCCTGTGCTCATGAAGGACATGGGCAAGGTGTATTGTGTGTTGAATGATTTTGCTATTGACTGAAAAAGCATCATGCTAAACGATCAAAAAAACGCGATCCTGTCGCTTTTTAACGAAGCGCTCAAATCCATGGGCGTTACCGATACCACTGTTTTGCTTGAACGTCCCAAAGTGGCCGCTCACGGCGATCTGGCCTGCAATGTTGCAATGCAGCTGGCTCGTCAACTGAAGAAAAATCCCAGAGCAATTGCTACGGAATTAATCGAAAAAATTCAATCGCTGCCTAAAGCCGCCGAACTTATCGAATCTTTTAAAATTGCAGGTCCTGGCTTCATCAACATGCGTTTGAGCCAACAGGCGAAAACCTTTGCCGTCCGTGAAGTTCTGCGATTGGGCTCCGAATTCGGCAAAAATAATGATCATAACGGCGAGAGCATTTTGATCGAATATGTTTCAGCCAACCCGACCGGTCCTCTGCACTTGGGCCATGCCCGTCAAGGCGCCTTAGGCGACGTTCTCTCCAACCTGATGAGAACCCAGGGCTGGAATGTGTGCCGTGAGTTTTACTACAACGATGCCGGCGTTCAGATCCAAACATTGACGGAGTCCGTACGCTTGCGCATTAAAGAGCTTCAGGGTGAAACAATTTCTTTCCCTGAAAATGCTTATCAAGGTCTCTACATCAAAGATATCGCCCGAGATTTTCTTGATAAGAAAACAATCCGTACTCGCGACGGTCAGGAAATTACCGCTAGCGGCGATGTCGAAGACACAGCCAGCATTCGTGCCTTCTCCGTCGGTTATCTCAAAAATGAGCAGGACAGCGACCTGAACGCTTTGGGCGTTTCTTTTGATAATTTCTATCTGGAGAGCTCCCTTTACACCGACGGCTTGGTAGAACGTGCGGTTGACGCCCTGATTGCTTCGGGCCACACATACGAACAGGACGGTGCTCTTTGGCTTCGCACGACTGACTTCAAGGAATTCGGCGATGACAAAGATCGGGTTATGCGCAAAAAAGACGGTCACTACACCTATTTTGTTCCCGATGTTGCCTACCACTTAAGTAAATTCGAACGCGGCTTCATCAAGGCTGTGGACATTCAGGGTTCCGACCACCACGGCACCACTGCCCGCGTCAGAATCGGTGTGCAGGTTGCCGGCAAACAGCTCGGTCTTGATGTTCCCAAGGTTTTCCCCGTTTACGTGCTCCACAAGATGCTCAAGGTCATTAAAAACGGGGTAGAAGTGAAGATGAGCAAACGCTCCGGCACTTACGTCACACTGCGTGACCTTGTCAGCTGGGTCGGCCGTGATGCCGCTCGCTTCTTCCTGGTAAGCCGCAAGGCCGACAGTGAATTTGTATTTGACGTTGATCTGGCCCTGTCTCAATCGGACGAGAACCCTGTGTACTACCTGCAATATGCGCATGCCCGCATTTGCTCTGTGCTGGCTCAGGCTGCAGAAAAAGGATTTATTGTTCCCGATGCTGCCAATGCTGCCGACGCAGACCTCTCGGCATTGTCGGATAAATATGCTCAAGCGTTGATTGCCCGCATCAGTGAGTTCCCGGAAACGCTCTCGGTTGCAGCAAAAGAATGTGCTCCGCACACCCTGTGCTTCTATCTCAAAGATTTGGCGGGTGATTTCCACGCTTTCTATAACGCCGAACGTGTGCTCGTTGACGATGAAAAAACGCGCAATGCACGCCTGCTCCTGTTGCTTGCAGCCCGTCAAGTGCTGCGCAATGGGCTGGATCTGCTCGGCGTAAGCGCTCCGGAAAAAATGTAAGGATAAGCTATGCCAGTTACCCAGAAAAAAGGCTCTTTTTTCCTAGGCACGATGGTGGGATTTCTCATCGGGTGCGTTGCCTGCGCCGCCTTGGCTCTGTTTATTACCAATGCTCCGATTCCTTTTGTCGAAAAGGTGCAGAAACAGTCCACGCCGGTTGATGCTGCAGCTCTCGACGGCAAAGACCCCAATGCTGCGCTGTACGACTCCGGCACGCGCGGAACACCGGCCGATGATGCGCTCTCTGCCATTAAGACCGTTCAGGCTCCCACAGCCCATGAACAAGCTGAAGAGCCTGTTAATGCGGCCGATCAAGCGACCGGAGAAAGCTACAGTATCCAGGCCGGGGCTTTCCGTAACGCTAAAGATGCCGAAAAAATCCGCACGGAATTGGCTTTTATCGCATTGGAAGCCGATGTGGTGAAATCCACCGATGCCGGCATTACCCTTTACCGTGTTTTCCTTGGTCCTTTCGATACAGCCAGGGAAGCCAACGAACTGCAGCAGCGCCTGACATCAAACGGTTTTGATGCCATGGTGATTAAAAACAAATGAGAGCTTTTATTCGTGCAACGATTGTCTGTGCGCTGACATTAATGAGCGCACAGACCATTGCCGCTCAGATCGTAGACGGAAAGGATTTCCGAACGCTTAATCCTGCGGTTGAGACCACTGAAGATACGATCGAAGTCATAGACTTTTTTACCTACACTTGCGGACACTGCCTTAGGCTTGCCCCGTTACTTGATGAGTGGCAAAAAAAATTACCACAGGATGTCTCTTTCCGACGAGTTCCCGTTGCCTGGGAACCCGCCACTCAATTTCTTTCCCGAATCTTTTACACCTTTGAGGCTTTAGGTCGGCTTGAAGACCTGCATCCTGCCTTCTGGCAAGACATCATGCAGGGCAATATCACCAGTGAAGCGGATCTGCAGCAGTGGCTTCAATCTCACAAAGTCAATCTCACGGAATGGAATAAAACGTATCAGTCCTTTTCCGTGACAATGAAAACTCAGCAAGCGTTTCAATCTTGGCAAAATTACCGCCTGGATGCCACGCCCTATGTGGCTGTCGGCGGCAAGTATTTGACGGCTCCTCATCTGGCAGGATCGAGGCAAAAAACCATCGAAGTGCTCGATGAACTGATTGAGCGGGAACGCCAGCAACGCAAAAAACACTAACGTAGGCACCTCATCATGCAAATTGATTCTTCTATTTTCAAAGCTTACGACATTCGCGGCATTGTCGATAAAACCTTAACGGTTGAAGCCGCCCGTGCTATCGGTCAAGCGCTCGGCGCTCTGGCCCAGGAAAAACACGTTGATACTCTTTGTGTCGGTCGTGACGGCCGCCTGTCCGGCCCGAAACTTTCCGAAGCACTGATTAGCGGCATCACCGACATGGGCATTAATGTCAAATCAATCGGTATGACGCCTACCCCGGTGCTTTACTTTGCGACCTTTATGACTCAAACCGGCTCCGGTGTCGCCGTCACGGGCAGCCATAATCCGCCGGAATACAACGGCCTGAAAATGATGATGGCCAAAGACACGCTATTCGGCGAAGGAATTCAAGCGCTTCGCGCAAGAATTGAAGCGGGCATTACCCCGACCGCCAATAAGGGAAAAGTCGAAGAAATTGACGTTATCACTCCCTATCTGGCCAAAATCACCGCTGATGTTAAGCTTTCCCGTCCCATGAAAGTCGCCATTGACTGCGGCAACGGTGTGACCGGTCCCGTGGCAATGGAGCTCTTTAAACGTCTGGGCTGCGAGGTAACACCGTTATTTACTGAAATTGACGGTCACTTCCCCAATCATCATCCCGATCCTTCCAAACCCGCCAATTTGGCTCAATTGATCGAGACAGTCAAAACAACGGATGTGGAGGTTGGGTTGGCCTTTGACGGCGACGGTGACAGACTCGGTGTCGTCACGAAATCGGGGCAAATTATTTTCCCGGATCGCCAGATGATGCTTTTTGCTGCGGATATTCTCGAGCATATCCCTCATGCCCCCATCATCTATGATGTCAAGTGCACCCGACGCCTTGTTCCGTGGATCAAAGAGCGCGGCGGCATTCCCACTATCTGTCGTACGGGACACTCCCTGGTTAAGGCGAAGTTAAAAGAAACTCAGGCGCCTTTTGCCGGTGAAATGAGCGGTCACTTGTTCTTTAACGATAAGCGCTGGCCGGGCTTTGACGACGGTCTGTACGCCGGAGCGCGAATGCTCGAGATTTTGTCTCGCTCAGATAACCCCTCGGCGGTTTTGGAAGCGCTGCCGACAGCAGTCAATACGCCTGAACTTCACATTGAAATGCCCGAAGGGGAAAATAAACGCTTCGTTGAAAAGCTTCAGAAAGAACTGCGTTTTGATGACGCCAGTGATGTCATTACCATTGACGGCATCCGAGTGGAATGGGAAGACGGCTTTGCGCTTGCTCGCTCCTCAAACACCACGCCGGTAGTTGTTTTACGCTTGGAAGGCGATACGGAAGAAGCGCTCGAACGCATTAAAAAGCGTTTCGGTGAAGCCATTAAATCCGTTGATCCCAACGTTGTTTTACCCTTTTAATAAGGCGCGATCATGTCAATGAATGTCTTTATTACAGGCGCTTCGAGCGGCATCGGTGCCGCCTTGGCTCGTGAGTTTGCTTCACGCGGAGCAACACTGGGTTTGATGGCCAGACGCCAGGAAGCACTCGACGATCTGATCAAAACGTTGCCCAACAGTGATCGCCACCACAGCTACGCCTGTGACGTCACCGATCGTCTGAAACTCATTGAATTAGCCAGACAGTTTGATGCAACTGTCGGCGGGGCTGACATTGTTATCGCCAACGCCGGTATCAGCGTCGGCGTCAAAACACAGTATTTCGAAGACTTGGAAGTCATGGAAAAAGTCTATGCGACCAATGTCTTCGGGATGGCCAGTACCTTCCATGCATTCATTGAGCCCATGATGCAAAGAAAACACGGCACCCTGGTGGGTATCGGCAGCGTCGGCGGCATTCGCGGAATGCCGGGTACCGAAGCCTATTGTTCGAGCAAATCCGCAGTCATTACATACTGTGAAAGTCTGCGTGTTGAAATGAAAAAATACGGCATTCAGGTCACGACGATCAGCCCCGGATTTGTGAAAACTCCGCTTACCGATGTCAATCCTTATCCGATGCCCTTCATCCTCACACCGGATGAATTTGCGCATCGCGCTGTCAATGCGATTTTGGCAGGCAGAAGTTATGCTACGATTCCTTGGCAAATGGGCGTGGTGGCAAAGCTTTTGCGTATCATCCCCAATCCGATTTTTGACAAGATTTTCGGCAACCGCAAACAAAAACCGCGAAATTCTGAAATTCACCGCGCATAACATTTTGCCCGAGTTCAACACTCGGGCAAATGCTTTTTAAGTCAGCTTAGAATCCTTCTGACGCTCTTGGGCGTGCCATTGAGTCACAATCTCACAGACCGCCCGACCGTAACGCTCTATTCGCTTTTCTCCGATACCGCTGATTCCTTCCAATTGATGAGGTTGTCTGGGCTTGCGGCGTGCAATCTGAATCAAAGTAGCGTCCGGAAAAACATTGTAGGCAGCGACGGCGTTTTCGCTGGCACATGTCTTTCGCCATTGTCTGAGCATGGCAAAAAGGCGCTGCTCTGCATCATCCAAATCGTCATGATCAATGACTTTTCTGGAGGAAAGACGTTTGTCGCCTTCCACCCGCACCAAGAATTTTTCTTCTCCCAATAACAAAGCCTTCGCATTGCGATTAACCGTCAGCACGTTACAGACCTTGTAATTGACATTGACATAATGTTTCGCAATTAATTGGCGAAGAATTCGGCGCCAATATTTCATGGTGTGGTCTCGCCCAATCCCAAATGTACTCAATTCGTCATGGCGCTTTTCGAAGATTTTGTCACTGACTTCACCACGGAGCACTTTGATGATGTGCGAGGCACCGAACCCCAAACCGTTTGTTTTTGAACAACGGTAAATGCATGAGAGTAATTTCCGAGCGTCTTCTGTGGCATCACGCGTAACAGGCGGATTTTCACAGTTATCGCAATTACCGCAGGCGTGATCGAGCTTTTCACCGAAATAAGCCAAAAGCTGCACCCGCCTGCAGTTAGCGGACTCGGCCAAACCCAGCATGCTGTCGAGTTTATGCAGCGACACCTGTTTATACATGGGGTCTGCATCGCTTTGATCGATAAAAAAGCGCTGCTGAACCAGATCTTCTAAACCGTAGTACAAAACGGCTTCGGCGGGTTTGCCGTCACGCCCGGCGCGGCCCGTTTCCTGGAAAAAGCTTTCTATCGACTTAGGCATATCCGCATGGATAATGAAGCGCACGTCCGGCTTATCAATTCCCATACCAAACGCAATGGTTGCCACCATTACACACGGTCTGTCGAAAAACGCTGATTGACTGGCTTGTCTTTCTTCATTTTCCATACCAGCATGGTACGCAAGCGCATCTATACCGCTTTTCCTGAGGTAATTGGCCACGGCCTCCGTTTTGTTGCGAGTGGCACAATAGACAATGCCCGACTCATGCATATGCTCACCCAGAATAAACTGAACGATGCTGTCCAGGTACCCTTTGCCTTTTTCATACATGCGGTAACGGATATTGGGGCGATCAAAACTGGCAATAAAAGAGCGCGGATTGCAAAGAAGGCGCGCAATAATCTCTGTTCGGGTCTGTTCATCAGCGGTTGCCGTCAGCGCCATGCGGGGAACATTGGGAAAGAGATCCTTGAGACAGTCCAGAGCCTGATATTCCGGCCTGAAGTCATGTCCCCATACGGAAATGCAATGAGCCTCATCAACGGCAAAAAGACTCACAGGAAGCTTTGAAAGTAAATTCAACGTGGCAGGTTTTACGAGCCGCTCGGGAGCCACATAAAGAAGTTTTAGGCGACCGTTTTCAAGATCACGATAGACAGTCTTTGCTTCGTCAGCTGTCAGGGTTGAATTCAGTGCGGCCGCTGCGATGCCGACATCGCGAAGCATATCCACCTGATCTTTCATCAGCGCAATCAAAGGCGAGATGACAACGGCCACCCCCTCTTTCATGAGCGCAGGGATTTGGTAGCAGACGCTTTTGCCGCCGCCTGTCGGCATCAGTACAAGCGCATCACGACCTTCCAAAACGGTATCGATCACCTCTTTTTGGAATCCACGGAATGTCTCATAGCCGAAATATTTTTTCAAAAGCTCCTGCGCTGTCATAAACATCACTTTTTCTAAACAGGCGACAGTATACAGGCGAAGTCACCCTTTGAATTGATATACTGACTGCGTTGGATACGTCTCTTGACCGTAGCCATCGCAAGAGATGCATCTGAATTTTTCGAAAGGGAAATCATCATGTTCACGATTATCAAAAACGCCAACGTCTTTACCCCGGCCCCTGTCGGCAAAAAAGACATTTTGATTTGCGGCGAAATGATCGCCGCCATTGAAGACAGTCTTGATGACTTGCGCCTGCCCGGCGAAGTCCAAGTCATTGATGTAGAAGGTGCCACTGTCACACCGGGCTTTTTTGACCAACACGTTCACCTCACGGGCGGCGGCGGAGAAGGCGGTTTTGCCACCCGCGTGCCTCCGGTTATGCCCTCTCAGCTGCTTTTAGGCGGCATCACGACTGTTTGCGGTGTGATGGGCACTGAAGGCACAACGAAATTCCCCGAAGAACTCTACGCCAAGGTGATGGGTCTGCGCCAAGAGGGTTTGACAGCCTACATGCACACGGGCTCTTACCAATTCCCCTCCCCCACGATCACCGGTAACCCGAGAAAAGACATTATCTGCATTGAACCGGTTTTGGGCGTGAAGTTGGCCTTGGCTGACCATCGCTGCTCTTTCCCCAATGATGATGAAATGCTGAAGCTTGTTGCCGATGTTCGCATGGGCGGCATGCTCTCCGGCAAGAAAGGCGTGCTGCACGTGCACTTGGGTGACTTCGGCGGTGCTTACGAACAATTTGAACGCATCATCGCCCGCGGTTTGCCCCGCCATCACTTCTCTCCGACGCATACGGGCCGTGAACCGAAACTCTTCGAACAAGCCATCGAGTTTGCCAAGAAGGGCGGCGTCATTGACATCACTTCCGGCGGCGGAAACTATTACCCGTTTGTCGAATGCGTAGAACGCGCCTTAAAGGCCGGCGTTGATCGCAACCGCATCACAATGAGCTCTGACGGCAACGGCTCAATGCCGAAGTTCGAAAACGGCATCATGGTGGCTATTGTTGCTGCTCCGGTTAACGCCAACCATCAAATGCTCAAGGAAATGGTGCAGGCAGGCATTGATTTTGAAACCGCTTTGATGATGACGACTTCCAACGTCGCCGACTCTTTGGGAGTGAAGGAAGGACGCTTGGCTGTCGGGATGAAGGCTAATTTGTGTGTCTTGACGAAGACGCTGGACATTGACACCGTGATCGCTCGCGGCACCACTTGGGTGAGCGGCGGCAAGAGTGTGAAGTTCGCTAACTTCGAAGCTTAAGACGACTTGACTCTGTAAAGCTTAACGGGGATGTTCCGCAATCGGTCATCCCCGTTTTTTTGATTCCGACGATTAGAAATCAAGACCTTCTGATCTGTTCATTGATTTTCTGTTCACGCCGGTTTCTGTCCTGCTCAATGCGCTCAGCGCGAAGGCACGCCGCCGCAGTAAAGAGCACATCGGAAGAAGAATTCAATGCGGTTTCAGCCGAATCCTGCAAGACACCAATAATGAACCCCACTGCCACCACCTGCATGGCAAGTGCATTATCGATGCCGAAAAGACCGCATGCCAACGGGATCAGCATGAGCGAGCCTCCCGGAACACCCGAGGCGCCGCAGGCGCAAACCGAGGCTACGGCACTTAAAAGAATCGCCGTACCGAAACTCGTTTCAATGCCCAAACTGTTCGCTGCTGCCAACGTGAGCACTGTAATCGTAATGGCGGCACCGGCCATATTGATAGTCGCTCCCAGTGGAATCGTAATGGAGTAAGTGCCGCTGTCGAGATTCAGACGTCTGCACATACCCATGTTGACCGGAATATTGGCAGCAGAAGAACGCGTAAAAAATGCCGTCACACCGCTTTCTCTTAATGTCGCCAAAGTCAGCGGATAGGGATTGCGCCGAATGTACAGCCATACCAAAAACGGGTTGAGCACCAAAGCGACAAACAACATGCAGCCGATCAAAACAACGAGTACCTGGACATAACCCGCTAAAGTTTCAATACCGGTGCTCGCCACAGTATTAGCCACCAAACCGAAAATGCCGATCGGCGCACACCGAATAACCACACGAACAACGAACTCAACACCCTTGGAGAGATCAGCCATAAATTCTCGAGAAGCGTCCGACGCGTGTCGCATGGCCACACCCAAACCGGAAGCCCAGGCCAAGATAGCCATGTAATTGCCGACAGACAGAGCGTGCACCGGATTATCAACCACACTCAAAAGAATGTTATTGAAGACATCAAGCAATCCGCCGGGCGTTGCGCTGTTGGCTTCTGTTCCCGTCAGATGAATACTGGTCGGGAAAATAAAGCAGGCGGTAACAGCGGTTAAGGCAGCTCCGAATGTCCCGAGAACATAAAGAAGCAGCACCGGTTTGATATGAGCCTTAGTCTCAATGTCTTGATTGGCGATAGCCGCCATCACCAACACAAAAACCAAAAGGGGAGCAACAGCTTTCAATGCCGAAATAAACAAAGAACCCAAAAAGGCACAGGACTTCGCCGCCTCAGGAGCCAAATAGGCCAAAGCGATACCCAGAATCAGACCGATCAAAATTTGTTTAACCAATGAGGCCTGAAGAAAGGGCATGGCGATACGTTTTAACGAATGACGAGCCATATCGGTTTTTCTCCATTTGAGAACGAATGCCTACCATAACATTTTTTCTCGGTACCGATCTCATTTATTAAAGAAAATTTCTGACAACAATCAGGCTTTTTACTTATGCCACCGATTGATTCGGATGAATATTTTTCTTACTTCCGGGCCCAAGATTTTCTGTACACTTTCGATAGTGTGAAATGACTTTGTGGTACCTTCCCATGCGTGTTCCCGTTCGTTTATCGATTTGTCTGCTGCCGCTGCTTTTAAGTGCCTGTTCAACTTTTCAGGAAAAAACTGTTACGCCTCCGGAAAATACCCGACCGGTACTGCAGCTTGATGCATCGGGTGAGCAAGTTTTTCGCTGTATACACGACATGAAGGGATGGTTCTGGCACTTTGAGGCTCCGAACGCTTATCTTTTTAACCCGATAACCGGTCAGGCGGTTGCCAAACACGGTTATCGTTTCTCTTTTGTGCACAATGACGGCTCCCGCATTGCCTCTTCCCGAATTACGAGTATCCGGGAAGGCGACGGGAAAAATTTACCTGATGCACTCTTTACCGTCACATCGCCTGCCAACAGCGGAACTTTCCTTGGCGTACGCTACATTCAGCGACTGAACGCCAAAGGGGGTATTCCTCAAATCAAGTGCACTCCGGCTCGAGAAAATAAACTCTACAAAGTCCCCTTTGATGCGGAGTTTATTTTCTGGCGATAGCGCAAGTACTGAAAAATACTCAGAAAAATCCCTCCAAACTGGAGGAACAGGGAATTTCCGTGTAAAATTAACCTCCTGTTTTTCCCAGATTTTTAGGGGATTTTTTAATGTCGACTGTTGGTGATTACCTGCAAAATCTGCCTCCGGATCGCCGTGTAGCCATGGCGAAAATCTGTAGTCTTATCCGTCGTTCTGCCCGTGGTGTGAGAGAAAGCATGCGTCACGCCCTGGCTTTTTATGAGCTCCAAGGTCCGCTTTTCGCTCTCGAATCCGGTGACAAATCCATGACCCTGTACGTCGCCGAAGAGTCCGTTCTTGAAGCTTTCAAAGATAAGCTGCAGGTGGACATGGAGCATCGCAGCATTTTATTTAACGATTTGAACCGCATCCCTCTCGACAATATTGAAAAAATCGTCCGTGATTCCGTGACCGCCCGCCGCAACCGCGTTGCCGGCGGCGAAGTACCCACGCAGGCTCAAATGCTTGCCATTTGGGGCGTCACAGAAGAAGATGCCAAGGCTCCCCCGCCTGTTGTGCGCATCTCGATGAAGAGTCGCGACGAAGAAATGATCGAGATTGTTGACGATTCCAAAAAGACCAAGGGCAAGAAATAACTTCCCAGCTCTTTAGTCACCTTGACTGAGCGAGCCTGCACGGCTCGCTTTTTCTTTTCAATAGCCGTGATAGTTTTATCCTTTAGACTCTGTCAAAATATGTCGTCAGTGGTTATCCTTATACACTGATCATGTCGGAACTCAAAAAAAGCACCCTCTCAAATGACCGTCAATTAGTCACCAAAGTCGCTCTGACTTTGGCGTGTAAAATCGCGGTTATCGTTTGCTTGGGCTTTCTTTTTTTCGGCTCTGACAACCGGATTGAAACCGATCCGCAAATCGTAAGCCAGGCAATTTTGGCCGATACTGCCTCAGAGTCCGACTCGACGGCAGTAGCCTCCCCTTCAACACCATAGTGCCTTGCTCACTCTCTTCGAAAGGTTTTTTATGATTTCGACCGAATTAGTTGATCTTTCCCGATGGCAGTTTGCACTGACATCGATGTATCACTTCATTTTTGTGCCGTTAACGCTTGGGCTGTCCTTCATGCTCGTTGTGATGGAAGCCTGCTACGTCGTCACAGGAAAAGAAGTCTATAAAGACATGACCAAATTCTGGGGCAAGCTCTTTGGCGTGAACTTCGCCCTTGGGGTTGCCACCGGCATTACCATGGAATTTCAGTTCGGAACGAACTGGGCCTACTATTCTCACTATGTGGGTGACATTTTCGGCGCGCCGCTAGCCATTGAAGGGCTCATGGCCTTCTTCCTGGAATCCACCTTTATCGGTCTGTTTTTCTTCGGCTGGAAGCGGCTTAAGAAGTCCACTCACCTGATTGTCACCATCTGCATGGCGCTGGGCTCCAATCTCTCTGCACTGTGGATTTTGATCGCTAACGCCTGGATGCAGTACCCGGTTGGATCTGATTTCAATTTTGAAACCATGCGAATGGAAATGACCAATTTCTTTGACGTAATCCTCAGCCCCTGGGCTCAGGCAAAGTTCGGTCATACGATTGCCGCGGGTTACGTCACGGGCGCCCTGTTCGTGCTGGCCATTTCCGCTTGGTACATGTTAAAAGGCCGTGACCTGGAATTTGCCAAGCGTTCTTTCCGTGTTGCAGCGGCTTTCGGTCTTGTCGTCTCCATTTTCACGATCCACTTGGGCGACGAATCCGGTTACCTGGTGGCTAAAGATCAACCGGCAAAGATGGCTGCGATGGAAGCTGCTTGGGAAACCGCTCCGGCTCCCGCCCCGATGACTGTTTTCGGCTTTCCTGATGAAGAAAATCAAGTTACGCGCGCCAACGTGGAAATTCCATGGTTATTTGGCATTATCGCGACTCGTTCGCTTGACACGCCGATTCCCGGCATCAAGGATTTGATCGAAGAAAATACGAAACGAATCCAAAACGGCATTGTCGCCATGCAAACGCTGACCGCGCTCAGAAAAGATCCGACTAATGCTTCGCTTCGTGAACAATTCAATTCCGTAAAAGATGACTTGGGCTACGGCATGCTTCTGAGAAAGTACACCGACGATCCCTCTCGTGCCACCCCTGAAATGATCGCTCAGGCTGCACAAGACACGATTCCCGGCGTCAACATCATGTTCTGGAGCTTCCGTGCAATGGTGGGCTGCGGTATCGCTCTTTTACTGATTTTCGCAATGAGTCTTTACTATTCAGCCAAAGACCTTATCACGTCCCGCCGCTGGCTTTTGAAGGCAAGCTTCTTTGCCTTGCCCCTGCCTTGGATTGCCTGTGAATTAGGCTGGATGGTTGCCGAATACGGTCGTCAGCCCTGGAGTATTTACGAAATTCTCCCTGTGCACCTTTCCACCTCCACTCTGTCAGTGGGCAGCGTCATGGGGTCACTTGCGGGCTTTGTCATCCTCTACACCGCCCTTTTAATTGTTGAAATGTGGCTCATGATCAAACTTGTGAAGACGGGTCCGAGTTTCCTTGGCACCGGCCGCTATTTCTTCGAACGCAACCGTACGAGCGATAAGGAGTAATTCATCATGATCGATTACGAAATTCTGAAACTCGTCTGGTGGCTTTTCGTCGGCGTGCTTCTTGTTGGCTTTGCCGTGATGGACGGTCAGGACATGGGAGTCGGTTCGCTTTTGCCGTTTTTAGGCAAAAACGACACAGAGCGCCGCGTGATGATCAACACGGTTGCCCCTCACTGGGACGGCAACCAGGTGTGGCTGCTCACCGGAGGCGGTGCGATTTTCGCCGCCTGGCCCTTGGTTTATGCCACGGCCTTCTCCGGTCTTTACTGGGCACTTTTCATTGTGCTTGCCGCACTTATCCTGCGCCCGGTCGCCTTTGACTATCGAAGCCGCGTTCCGGCTGAGAAGTGGCGCACTTCCTGGGATTGGGCCTTATTTATCGGCAGCTTTGTGCCGCCGATTATCTTCGGCGTTGCCTTTGGCAATATGCTCCAGGGTGTTCCGTTTCACTTTGATGAAACGCTTCGCTCCACCTACACAGGCAGCTTCTGGGCACTTTTAAATCCCTTTGCCCTTTTGTGCGGCGTGGTCTCCATTGCGATGATCATCTTCCATGGTGCCAACTACCTGCTGCTTCGCACAACAGGCGAGCTTCAGGCTCGCGCCCGCAAGGTTGGTCTGATTGCGGGTACCTTTACCGCAGTGTTATTCGCATTAGGCGGCATTTGGGTTTACTTCGGCATTCAGGGCTATGTTGCCACGGGCATTGATCCCGCTGGCGTTGCCAATCCGCTGTTAAAGAGCGTACAGGTGAGCGAAGGCGCCTGGTTTACCAACTTCTTCAATTACCCTGTGCTTTTTGTTGTGCCGGTATTGGGCATCGCAGCTGCGCTTCTGGGCGTACTTTGTGAATATGTCTGGCGGCCGTTGTCAGCCGTATTGGCAAGCGCGGTGAGTATTCTTTGCATTGTGCTCACGCCCCTGATTGCGATGTTCCCGTTCATTTTGCCGTCCTCGAGCCACCCCGTGTCTTCACTGACAATGTGGGACTGCACGAGCTCGCAGCTTACGCTTCAGGTGATGTTCATCGTCACACTCATTTTCCTGCCGATCGTTTTGATCTACACGGGCTGGGCTTATAAAGTGATGAGCGGCAAACTGACGGCTCAATACATCAAAGAAAACGACAAGTCGCTTTACTAGGAGTTACTCAACATGTTCTACATTTACTGGTTTGTCGGGTTGCTGCTGGCGATCATCTTCGCGGTCTTGATGGCGGCCATGTATGAAATCAAAAGTGGCGATAACCGCACAGACGAATAATGTCTAAGGGACTTTCACTTTTGATGCGTACCATTTCCATCGTGGCAGCGGCCGCTGTCACGGTGGGAGTGGTTTGTTTTCCGAGAATTATTGCCGTGGACATGCACAATGTCCCCCACGGCTGGCTTGTCTGTTTGCTGTTGGGAATGAGTTTTGCTTACGTGCACGGCTTCGGATTCGTTCCTGAGAATAAAACCCTCAAAACGCTTTTTTCTCCGCTTTTCGCCTGGCCTTTGATGGCATTGGGCGCTGCCATGATTTTGCTTTGATTTCAGTCTCTGCGTAAAAGCCAATGCATTTGCACTTGAGCGGTATTGCGGCTGTCTGAGAGCCATACCACACCGTCCTGAACCGTCACGGTTAAGTGCATTGTGCGGGCCATCAGAGGCACCATTTGGGCTACTTCGTTGTCTTTGAGCATCGCAACAGAGAGCTTGTCGACTTTTCTCAAATCAGAACCGTTTTGCTTCCACCAGGGCTCAATTCGATCTTCACCATAGGCAATGATAATTTCTTCATTGCTGCGGCCCGCGGCCTTTCTCACCTGTTTCACATCCGGAACACCCACATCGATCCAACGGGCAATAGCGCCGGTGTCATCAATTTCCCAAAGGGCGGGCTCGCCTTCAGTGGATAAGCCCCGACCGAACTCAAGCCGCATATCGGTTTCGCCCACATAGAGACAAAAAGCAAGCAAACGGATCGCCAAACGTTCTTCAGTTTCGGAAGGATGACGCGCAAGGGTGCAAAGGTGAGAGCCGTAATAACCGCGGTCCACATCGGAAATATCAATACTGGCTTTATAAATCGTTGCACCAAGCGCCATATCCTTACCTCTCAAACATTCGCGCATTATGTTATTCCGCTCAGAAAAGAAAAGCCAGCTTCTCTGCTACAGAGAAACCGGCCTTCTAAGCGTTTTAATCTAGCCTAGATTAGAAGCGATACTGCATTTGAGCACCGATCAAGTAGGCATCCAAAGAGTCGTACTTGCCGACCTTTGTACCACCGTCTTCCTTGGTAGCGCTATACAAATCCGTGTCACCAACACCCATCAGGTAGGTAGCGCCCACGTCAAATTGCAGATCCTTCGTGGCGTGCCAAGAGGCACCCAAGGACAACCAAACGCGATCGGTATCCGGAATCACCGCCATGCGGGTGGATTGATCATCGATCGGGCTTGTTTCATAAGCGATACCACCGCGAATGGTGAAAGCGCTGTTAATCTTGTAGTCAGCGCCCACAGAGAAGAGCCAGGTGTCTTGCCAATCATTAACAACGTCCACATTTGTCAACATCTTGCTATCTAATGGCAATCCCAAGCCAGCTAATTTATCGAAACCGGCGAGTACAGATCCAGGAACATCGTTTTCAATATTAAGTTCTTTAAAGTTCGACCAGTTGGCCCAACGGATTAAACCGGACAGACGCAATTGATCGGTTGCTTCCCAGGTACCCGTTAACATGACAGTGTCAGGGGTTTCAAGAGTGGTGGACATCCCAAAAGTCTGCCCTTCTAGCTGACCAAGTGCCTGACCCAATGCTGCCAACTGGGTTCCGGAACCTAAGGAACTATTCATGCCGCTAAGCTTGGTGGTGCCGTCAGCATTGTGTTCTATGGAAGAACGGTAAGCTAAACCGAAACGTAATTTATCTGTCGGGCTGATCATGATACCCAAGTTAAAGCCCCAATCCCAGCTGTCGGCTTCTACCTTACCATGCCCTAAATACATTCCTTGTTCTTTTAACCCCATGCCTAATTCAGCTTTGGCGTATTGGACAGAGACACCGGCACCCACGCTCAAGAAATCGTTGACTTTCCAGGCAATGTTCGGGTTCATGTCAAACGTGTAAATCTTAGCATTGGTACCGCGTTGGCTTTGAGACCAGGTGCGGTCATATTCCGTACCCATTCCGAAGGGGACCGTCATGGCAAAACCCAACCAAATCTTGTCGTTGACTTGATGCGTCACGTAGCCGGCGGGAATCATTTGACCCTTCAAACGACCGTTTTCAGAGTCACCTTTGCCGTTGTAATCGGCGTTCAAAGCGATCCAGGTGCCGCCCGCTTGGAAGCGCGTGCCTTCCAACAAGGTCATGCCTGCGGGGTTGTAGTGCACGGCAGACAAGTCATCACCAACGATACCGGCACCGGCGTAAGCACGGCCCAGCCCCAAAGAGGATTGTTCCGTTAATTGGAAACCGGCGGCATAAGCTGTCGACACAGCGGCGGCCACACCAGTTAACACTAACGCAGCAGCACTCTTATTCATGAAAGACATTTCTTTCTCTCCAGAATGGGAAAAGTTGCAAATTAAAAGCGCAAAGGTTTTAGAACAAGCAAGAACAGAACCTTTGCGCTTGTGAAACGACTGAATTTTGCGGATTTTTTATATCTAAAACGATGGCTTATTATTAGTGAAAACCCTAATATTACCCTAAATGGTTTAATCTCTATTCTGAAAAGACTCCGTCAAACGTATTACTCAGAGAAAATCGGGCGATATTGCCTTAGCCGCAGCCAACCGATAATGATTCGGTAAGCCACCCAAATTCCAAGAATCACAAAGCCGCCCAACCAGATAAAAGGACCGATGACCAAAGGCGTTAACACAACGCCGACAACGGCCACCAAAATTGTCCAAACCATGCCGTACCAAAAAGTTCTGATCTGCCAGGAAAAATGTGATTGAAGAAATGTGCCGCGAGCGTCCGGCGCCATAATGTAATTGAGAATGACCGCCGCGATAGAAGGCCAACCGAACAAAAACGCAGAAATAATGGTCGCCCCAGTCATCAACCCGATAACAATGCTCAAACCATGAAGGATGTAGACCAACTGCGTCACAAACAACAGACTTTTCTTGGGACCTTGGTCAGGATAGGGCGTCAAATCCGGCATTTTTCTTTTCCCATCTATTTATAATTTTCCTTGCATCAAAGTTAGCACACTTCCAGAGCTTCTTGCGGAAGTTTTTAATTTTTCGTACATTTTCAAACGCCCACATACAAAAAGAGCGAGGAGATAGATCGTGAGACTTTTATTGGTTGAAGACGACCCGATGATCGGCGAAAGCGTTGTAGACGGCCTCACCGACGAAGGCTACGCGGTTGACTGGGTTCAGGACGGTCACTCCGCACTCCTTGTCCTGCATACAACCGAGTTTTCTCTCGTCATTTTGGATTTAGGCTTACCGGGTAAAGACGGTATCAAAGTGCTCGAAGAAATGCGGGCTGAACGCAACCTTACACCGGTGTTGGTCACCACCGCCCGCGATACGGTGGAAGACCGAATCAAGGGGTTGGATGCCGGGGCCGACGACTATCTCATCAAACCCTTTGACCTCGACGAGCTCTTTGCCCGAGTTCGGGCGCTGCTTCGCCGCTCCGCAGGCCGCGCCGAACCCATGATTGAACGGGGCCGACTGCAGATTAAACCAGCCACGCACGAGGTGATTTTTGACGGTGAGTCTATTTTGCTTTCAAGCAAAGAATTCGCCCTTCTTTTAGCTTTGGCTGAGCGCCCGGGTCTGGTACTGTCTCGCGCTCAGCTTGAAGAAAAGCTCTATAACTGGGACTCCTCCATCGGCAGCAACGCCATTGAAGTACACATTCACCACCTGCGCAAAAAGTTAAGCGAAGACGCCATCAAAACTGTCCGAGGCGTGGGCTATATTCTGGAAACCTAACCGCTCATGTATTCGATTCGAGACAGACTGCTGTGGACCTTTTGTATTGCGCTGCTTCTTGCCGGAGTAGCGGCGACGTACATGACATTTATTTCTGCCAGAAGTGAGGCAGACCGCTTTCTCGACACCGAACTTCAGCAGATCGCTTTGTCATTGAGTGTCAACACGGACGGCACCATTCCTCAAATGCTTTCCGTTGACACCGACGAAGAGCACATTGTGATCCAAATTCAAAATACTGCTTCCGGCAAAACTCATCTTTCGAGCGCCCTGCCCACTCCTTTCCCTATACCGAGCATGGAGGGGTTTACCAATATCCGGCACGAGGGTCAGACCTGGCGCATTTTTATTTTGAAAACCGACAGTGTCAGCATCATTACGGCGCAGCCTACGGATATTCGTGTGAAGCTCGCCTTCAATTCCGCCCTTCACATCTTGCAGCCGCTTGTGTTGCTTTTGCCGTTTCTGATCGTAGCTGTGTGGCTTTTGGTAGGTCAAGGGCTTGCCAGTCTTAATCGAACAGCCAAAATTGTCTCCACCCGCTCTTCAACTTCATTGGAGCCGCTTCCCGTCAATGGGCTGCCGGTAGAAGTCAAACAATTGGTGTTGGCGTTAAATGAGCTGCTTGCCCGACTGGAGCAAAGCCTTGAATCTCAAAAACGCTTTGCCTCTGACGCCGCTCATGAGCTGCGCACTCCGCTTACCGCCCTCAAACTTCAGGTGCAGCTGGCTGAACGCGCAAAAACCGACGAGGCGCGACAAAAGGCCTTCACCCGACTTCATGCCGGAATTGATCGCGCAACCGGTCTTGTCCAGCAGCTTCTTGTTATTGCCCGCCTTGCCCCGGATGCCCATAAAAAACCTTTTGTCACTGTAAACCTTGCAGCTGTTGTCAAAAGCGTTGCCGATGAATTGGCGGTTTTAGCCCAACAAAAAAACATCTCCATTGAAACCGACGCTGATTCTATTTCAGTGGCCGGTATGGAAGATGCTCTCAAACTGCTTATCACCAATCTGACTGACAATGCTATCCGATACACCCAAAATGAAGGAAGAATTCTCTTATCGGTTAAGCAACAGGACAAAGTCGCTGTTATCAAGGTCAGCGACAACGGTCCCGGTATTGCGCAAGAAGAGCGTGAACGCGTTTTTGACCGCTTCTATCGGGCATTGGGCACAAAAGCTCAAGGGCATGGCTTAGGGCTTGCCATCGTCAAACGCATTGTAGAAATTCATCACGGCACCATTTGTGTGGAAGACGGACTCGATGGCAAAGGCACGACGATGCGTATTACCCTGCCGTTACTTTCTTAAAATGGCGCGCTTTGTTACAAATAAGCTTTGATCGAAACAACCCGACAAACATAAGTGCTGACTTTTTTATTATCGTTTCATTGTTTGTATAACGTTTGTTAAATTGAAAAAAGAATTCAATTCGGAGTACTTTGACATGGTGAATAAGAATATTTTGAAATCCACCGCCCTGGCGGTTGCTTTGACGGCAGCCTTTGCCTTTATTCCGGCTGCCCAAGCTGAGGTACCTTTCTTCTCCTCAGACTCTTCCTCTTCTCAGGCAATGCTTCCTGACTTTACGAAACTCGTGGAAGAAAACGGCAAGGGCGTGGTCAATATCTCGACGATTCGCAACGCCCGCACTCAGACGGTGCAATCCCCCTTCCCCGGGCTCGATGACCGTACGGCTGAGCTTTTCCGTCGATTCGGCTTTCCGATGATCCCGTTTGGTCCTCAAGAACAACGAGTCCCCGAGCAGCGTGGCACGGGATCCGGCTTTATCATCTCATCCGATGGTGTCATTCTGACCAATGCCCATGTGGTGGAAGGTGCTGATGAGATCCGCATTCGCCTCACCGATAACCGAGAATTCTCCGGCAAAGTTTTGGGCTTGGACAAAAAAACCGATATTGCTGTCGTCAAAATTGATGCCAAGAATCTTCCCGTATTGAAGATCGGTTCTTCTGAAAAGCTCAAAGTCGGCGAATGGGTTGCCGCTATCGGCTCACCTTTCGGCTTAGATAATACGGTCACAGCCGGCATCGTCTCAGCGAAAAGCCGCGCCCTGCCCTCGGAAGAATATGTCCCCTTCATTCAAACTGACGTCGCAGTCAATCCCGGAAACTCCGGCGGTCCACTCTTTAATATGAACGGCGAAGTGGTGGGCATCAACTCGCAAATCTTTTCAACTTCGGGCGGCTTCATGGGCCTGTCCTTCTCCATTCCGATTGATTTAGCCATTCAAATCAAAGATCAATTGATTGAAAACGGCCGAGTCATCCGCGGCAGAATTGGTGTTGGCATTCAGGCGGTCACACAAGACCTCGCTGAAGCTTTTGGCATGAAGACGCCACGCGGCGCCGTTATCACTCAGCTGGAAAAAGGCCAACCGGGTGAAAAGGCGGGCTTAAAAGTCGGCGATATTGTCGTGGCATTAAATGGTCAAGAGATCAATAGCGCTAACGAATTACCCGTCAAAATTTCCGCCATGAAACCGGGAACTAAAGTTAAGCTGACTGTCCTGCGTGACGGCAAAGAAAGAGAAGTCACCGTCACGGTGGCAGAGAACCCTGAGGACAGCGTCGCGCCAAATGAAGCCAAGCAGGCTCAAGGCAAACTCGGAGTGTCCGTGCGCGCATTAAATGAACAGGAACTGCAGGAATTAGAACTCTCCAACGGTCTTCTGGTGACAGAGGTTCGCGCCGCAGCGGCACGAGCCGGTCTAATGCCGCGGGACATTATTTTGAGTGCCAACGGTAAAAGTGTGAAAACTGTGGGCGATCTTCGCCGAGCTGTCTCCGGCGCAGAAAAAGTGGCGCTCTTGGTTCAACGCCAACAATCTCGCATTTTCATTGCGGTTGATTTGAAATAATTGATCTGTTAAAACAGCCAGTTTCGGTGATCGAAGCTGGCTGTTTTTTTATTGCACTATTTTCGATTCGAGCGATTTAATTTTCTCTTTCAATTTTTCTCGAGGCGTATGGATCCTTTCGGCAAGTAACTGGCAAACCGCTTCAAAATCTAGATTAGGATTTCGCAAAAAGCGCATCCCTAATCCTTCGATCGTGGCCATTCCCAATTCCACCCGAATTCGATCCATTGGATCCTGGCTGTTCGGATAACTAATATCCAAAAGGTGGGTCCGAGCTTTCACATCAGCTCTTTGTAACACCTTTTCCAGCTCTGGATCATGGCTTGCTTCAGCCAACAACTCAAGCGACAAAACAATTCGTTCTTTTCGAAAACACTCACCGAAAATGCGTTTAACCTGAGCAAGTGTTTCTTCATAACTGCCTAGGTTTTCCTGAAGGGCGCAGGAATTTTTGTAAAAAACCTCCATCCCTCGGGAAATAACCTCTTCAATAATCGCCGTTTTGCTCGGAAAGTAGTTATAGATATGACCGACACTCATGCCGAATTCCCGAGCAATATCGGCCATGCCTGTAGCATGAAACCCCTTGGCGATAAAACACTTATGCGCCGCACTGATAATTTCTTCTCGGCGCTGCTGCGCTAAATTTTTCGCCATCGTTTAAGCCTCATTTTTAGTCTCTGTTGCGCTCTTGGTTTGCTCCTGATCCTTTTGATTCAGATCGACAGCGCCGCCTCCCAACGTCTTATAGAGTGTCACTAAACTCATCGCGCGAGCTTGCTGAGCAACGGCCAATTGCGTTTGTGCACTCACGTACTGACGCTGAGAGTCAAGCACCGTCAGGAAGCTTTCAGAACCGTGACGATAGCGAGCCTGAGCCAGTTCATAGGCGGTTTTGGTTGCTTCGGCATAATCTTGCGTGGCTTTGAGTTCGCGCTCAATCGTACCCTCCGTAGCCAAGGCGTCAGCCACTTCGCGGAAAGCCGTTTGAATCGCCTTTTCGTAATCCGCCACAGCGATATCGCGTTCCGTTTCAGACACACGCAACGTTGCCCAATTGGCCCCGCCCGTGAAAATCGGCAAAGAAATGGACGGTGTAAAGCTCCACATACGGGTGCCGCCCGAGAAGAGGTCATCCAATTCCGTCGCACCGGTGCCGCCGGAAGCCACCAAAGTGATTCTCGGGAAGAAATTGGCGCGAGCCGCTCCGATATCGGCGTTGGCTGCCATCAGGGTATATTCAGCCTGGGCAATATCCGGACGGTTTAAGAGCACTTCGGAAGGAACGCCTTGAGGCAACACACCTGCAAGCGTGACAACTTCCACCTTATTGGGCAACAGCTCCTCAGGAACGTCTGTACCCACCAACAAAACCAAGGCATTCATATCCTGCGCCACCGCGCGCTGCGCGGAAGCGTAAGAGGCTTGAGCGCTCGCGTACATTTGCTTGGCTTGATTGAGTTCCAGCAAATTGATGGCACCGGCCCTGTAGCTGTCTTCAGAAAGCTTATAGGACTGCTCTTGGCTGTCGAGAGTTTCTTTGGCAAAAGCCAAAAGGGAGCGATCGGCACCGAGCTGCAGCCACATATTGGCGGTTTCGGCAATCAGCGTCACGCGGGAACTCTTGCGGGCTTCTTCGGTAGCGAAATATTGGTTTAACGCCTCATCGCTTAAGCTGCGGATACGACCGAAGAGATCCAACTCATAAGAGGCCATGGCAAGATTAGCCGAATAAACGTGGTTCACCGTATCTTGTCCCGTGGCACTCAGTGTTCTGGGCGTGCCGCTGTGTTCGCCGGCTCCGTTGCCGGAGATAGTCGGCAAAAATTCAGAGCGCTGAATGTTGTAGGCATAACGCATTCTCTGAACATTGAGCATTGCCACACGATAATCCCGGTTATTGTCAAGCGTCATCTGAATGACCTTGCGCAAACGCTCATCGGTGAAAAACTCATGCCAATCGGGAAGAGCCTGTTGGTTAAGCTTAGCGTCGGCATAAGCTTCTCCGCTAGGCCACGCAGTCACGATCGGTGCCTCAGGCCGCTCGTAACTCGGGGCCATCGACATGCACCCTGTCAGAGCCAAGGCTGCCACCAACGGTAATAACTTAAAAGCCTTTCGCATGCTTATTCTCCCTTCTTTTCCGCATCAGACTTTTCCTTCACTTCCGTTGTCGTTTGCACAGAAGCCGAGGGACTCGTTTGTTCATCGTTTTTGCCACCATCACGATCATAGAACGTCAGTTCGCCTTCCTTCAAGGACTTTGCCTCAAAGGCCGTTTCACGCGCTGCGGCTTGCAAATCCACATTACGCTCGTTGGCACTGCCCGACAAGCGCATGATCATGACATAAAAGAGCGGCACAAAGAGTACGCACAAAAGCGTACCGGTAATCATGCCCCCCAAGACGCCCCAACCGATGGCGTTCTGAGCACCGGAACCTGCCCCATGAGCCAAAGCAAGCGGCAGCACACCCAAACCGAAAGCCAGAGACGTCATCACAATCGGACGCAAGCGCAGGCGCACCGCGTCAATTGCCGCATGAACAATATCTTCACCGTTATCATGCAGGTCTTTAGCGAATTCCACAATCAAAATCGCGTTTTTACTCACCAAACCGATCGTGGTAATCAAACCGACCTGGAAGTAAATGTCGTTATTCAAACCTCTGAGCCATGTCAGTCCCAAAGCACCGATCACGCCCATCGGAATAACCAAGATAACGGCAATAGGAATGGACCAGCTTTCATACAAAGCAGCCAAGCACAGGAACACCACCAAGATAGACAAAGCGTACAAAGGTGCCGCTTGACCGCCGGCTTCACGTTCCTGATAGGACACACCGGTGTAGGCAATGCTGTAGCCTAAAGGCAGTTGCTGAGCAAGTTCTTCAACAGCAGCCAACGCATCACCGGAACTGAAGCCCGAGCGGGGATTGCCTTGGATGTTCACAGCTGACAAACCGTTAAAACGTTCCAAGCGGGGTGAACCGTAAGTCCACGAAGTGGTTGAGAATGCCGAGAACGGCACCATTTCCCCTTCATTGTTCTTCACGTACCAACGACCCAAATCCTCAGGCTTTTGTCTGAATTGGCTGTCGCCCTGCACGTAAACCTTCTTCACACGACCGCGGTCGAGGAAGTCATTCACGTAAGAACTACCCCAGGCCGTTGCCAAGGTCGAGTTAATTGAATTGATGGACACACCCAAAGCGCGAGCTTTTTCGGTATCGATTTCCAAGTGCAGCTGCGGCGTATCTTCCATACCGTTCGGACGTACTGCCGTGAGGCTCGGATGCGCATTACCCATTCCCAAGAACTGATTGCGAACAGCCATCAATTCCTCGTGCGTTTGACCGGCACTGGCCTGAAGGAAAATATCAAAACCTTCGGCAATACCCAATTCAGGCACAGCAGGAGGCGGGAATGCGTAGGCATTGGCATCCTTATATTGCGAGAATTCAGCCATTGCGCGAGCCGTGATGGAGTTCACATCCTGTCCGTCATCCGTTCTCTCGCCCCAGTCCTTGAGACGAACGAACATCAAACCCGTATTCTGACCGGTACCGCCGAAAGAGAAACCCGAGACAGTAAAGACAGATTCTATGTTCGCCGTTTCCTTTTCCTGGAAGTATTTACTCATGCGACCCAACACTTCCTGAGTTCTTTGTTGGGAGGTGCCCGCCGGAGTAATCACTTGAGCAAGCAAAATACCCTGGTCTTCTCCCGGCATAAAGCCTGAGGGAATCTTCACAAAACCGAAGGCAACGCCGGCCAAAATAGCCGCGTAAACCAAAAGTGTACGAACCGTATGCGGGATAGCCACGCCGACTTGCGTGCGAATCCAGAGCGAAAACTTTTCAAAACCGCGGTTGAAGCGCCCGAAGAAACCCTGCTTATTTTCATGGTGTTCTTTATCGATCGGCTTTAATAACGTGGCACAAAGCACCGGCGTCAGAATCAAGGCCACCAACACGGACAGCACCATGGCCGAAACAATCGTCACGGAGAACTGGCGGTAAATAATACCGGTTGAGCCGCCGAAAAACGCCATCGGCACGAACACTGCAGCCAAAACCATAGCAATACCCACCAAGGCGCCTTGGATTTGACCCATTGATTTTTCCGTTGCCTCTCGCGGTGACAGGCCTTCTGTTCGCATCACACGCTCAACGTTTTCCACCACCACAATGGCGTCGTCCACCAGCAACCCAATGGCGAGCACCATAGCAAACATGGTAAGCACGTTAATGGAGTAACCCATCGCCTGAAGCACGCCGAACGTACCCAACAGCACCACCGGAACGGCAATTGTCGGAATAAGCGTAGCGCGCCAATTCTGCAGGAAAAGGAACATCACGCACACCACAAGCACAATGGCTTCAAAAAGGGTACGCACCACTTCCTGAATAGAAATACGCACGAAAGGTGTCGTATCGTACGGGACAACCCATTCCATGCCTTCGGGGAAGTTCACCTGCATTTCGTTCAAGCGGGCCTTCACGCGATCGCTCGTTGCCATGGCGTTAGCACCGGAAGCCAAACTGATGGCCATACCGGTTGACTGTCTGCCGTTATAAAGGGCGATCACGTTGTAGCTTTCTTCGCCCATTTCCACGCGGGCCACATCCTTCATCAAAACGCGGGAACCGTCAGTGGCGGTCTTCACCATGATATTTTCAAAGTCACTTACCGTTTCCAGCAAGGACATGGAGTTAATCGTGGCGTTTAATTCGTAGCGGGTGTTTGAAGGCAGGTTACCGATAGCGCCCGAAGACACCTGAACGTTTTGCTCCTGAATCGCCGCCACCACTTCATCGGTCGAGAGCGAATACTTATAGAGCTTTTCCGGATCCAGCCAAATACGCATTGAGTAGGAGCTACCGAACACTTCGACTTCACCTACACCCGTAATACGTGAAAGCGGTTCCTGCACATTGTTGACCAAGTAGTCCGAGAGGTCGGCACTCGTCATCTTGCCGTTTCGGTCAACAAAGCCAACCACCATCAGGAAGTTAGCGGCCGACTTATCAACGTCCACACCCAATTCCTGAACAACCTGCGGAAGGCTGTTTTCCACCGTCTTCAATCGGTTTTGAACCTGCACCTGGGCAATATCGGGGTTCGTGCCGGCTTCAAACGTAATATCAATGGAAACACGACCGGACGAATCGGAATTGGAGGCCATATAGAGGTAGCCATCCAAACCGGTCATCGCCTGTTCGATCTGCTGGGTAATGGTGTTTTCAATCGTCTCAGCAGAAGCACCCGGATAAGTCGCAGTAATGGTGACCTGAGGAGGCGCAATTTGCGGATACTGAGACACCGGCAATCTTGTAATGGACAAAATACCGGCGAGCATAATCACAATAGCGATCACCCATGCAAAAATCGGACGACCTAGAAAAAATCGAGACATATGCTATTTCCTTTGCCTACTCGAATTATTTTTTCGCTTCGGGTTGTTGAGCATTGGCCGCAGGTTGGGCAATTTTCACAGTCGCACCGGCTCTGACCTTACCGACTCCGTCGATCACCACCTTTTCACCTGCCTGCAATCCGGACTCAATCAACCAATTCGTACCAATCACTCGATTGGCCACAACGTTGCGCTGTTCGATCTTATTGTCAGGTGTCACCACAAACACATAAGCCTGTCCCTTCGGGTCACGCATCACGCAGCGTTGAGACAAAACGATCGAGTCAGGTCGGGCACCTTCTTCCAAACGGGCTCGGACAAACATACCGGGCAAAAGATCGCCGTTCGGATTCGGGAAAATCGCACGAAGGTTAATCATGCCTGTTCCTTCATCGACCTCTTCACCGGTAAAGGTCAGTTTGCCCTTTTGCGGATAAACGGATCCGTCTTCCATCAAAAGGGTAACTTCCACTGCTCCGTCCTTCGCTTTAATCTTTCCGGAAGCAATCTCGTGCTTTAATCGGAGCATCTCAGAGCTTGTCTGACGCACGTCAACATAGATCGGGTCGAGCTGTTGAACCGTCGTCATAAAAGTCTGGTAAGCATTAGCCAGCGCACCCGGCGTGACTTCAGAGCGACCCACGCGTCCTGAAATCGGGCTTTGTACACGGGTGTAATCCAAATTTGTCTTGGCTGTCTTCATGGCCGCACGAGCGGTTTTCATTTGAGCCTGCGCCGCGTCATTGTCCTGTTTACTGACCGCATTGACCTTAACCAATCGAGCCGAACGCTTGGCGTTGGCCAAAGCCAGTTCGTAGTTGGCAACGGCTTCTTCATAGGCAGCTTCATATAGAGCCGGGTCAATCTGATAGAGCTGATCACCCGCCTTGACCATTTGACCTTCAGTGAAAATGCGCTTTTGAATGATGCCGCTGATCTGAGGACGAACCTCTGCAATTTGATAAGCGCTTGTACGACCCGTCAACTCTGTTGTCATAACAGGCGCGGAAATTTCCGCCGTGACGATTCCGACTTCTTGAGGAGCTCTTTGCGCGGTTGAGGCTTGTTCTTTACAACCGGCAAGCGACAACGCCGCCACTACGGACAAGGCCACGGCCGCGTACTTCGGGGCAAACTTTGAAAACATGTTTTACCTTTCTCCAAACATCTATGCCGAACAGTATCGGCATGAAATAACCAAATATGACTGAACGTTCATTCAGTAAAAAAAGTGAAAGCTCGTTCATTATGACAGAATTGCCTCAAAAATAGTTTTTATTACTTGATCTTTAAGGCAAAAAATATTTCGAAATGTAACATTTGTTAGGGTTTCTACCTAGTGAAGTTTTAACTTGGAAACGTAAAATGTCGGCAATTTTCTGTTTCGATTTTTGTACTGATCATCATGTCTCTTGAGATCTTTCACTTACAGTACTTTTTAGGCGGACTGGTCAGCCTTTTGGTTATTACCAACCCGCCGTCCAAAATTCCGCTTTTTATCAGCCTTACGCAAGGCATGGATGAAGCTCAGCGCAAATCTCAAGCCAGATGGGCAGCGATTTACGCAGGCATCATCATGTTCGTGAGTTTACTGGCAGGTAATCTTCTGCTGGCTTTTTTCGGTATCTCTTATGGTGCGCTGCGTATTGCAGGCGGCTTCATGGTTGCTGTTGTCGGCTATCAGATGCTTTTTAGCCAACAAACCCCATCGCCCAACAAAGCACCGCTTGTTCGACGCGACCGTGAAGACTATGCGTTTTTCCCCATTGCGATGCCCATGATCGCCGGTCCCGGCACCATGGCTGTCATCATCGGCTTTTCGACCGAAATTGCAGAATATCCCCATTGGGAGGATCAGGTCGGCACTTTCTTTATGATGACGCTTGCCATTATCTTTTGCTGCCTGGTCTGTTGGGCTGTGATGCGGTCGGCTGATTTCTGCGGTCGTAAACTCGGTCCTTCCGGCACCATCATTATCAGTAAATTGATGGGGTTCCTGCTGGTGTGTATCGGGGTGCAGTTTATCGGCTCTGGTATCCGAGCCTTTGCCATCGGCGGTTAGTCAATCCCCAAATCAAAATCCCCAATTCCTGAAGAGTTGGGGATTTTTTGTTGAGCGTGCCGGCTTTTGCCGGCACCGGACGATTCAATCGTCTTACTCAGTTGTGACGCTCTTAGCCAAGTTCCTCGGCTTATCCACATCATTGCCTCGGATACAGGCCGTGTGATAAGCAAGCAACTGAAGCGGCACAACATGAAGGATAGGTGAAAGCGATCCGTAATTTTCCGGCATACGAATCACATGAATGTGTTCGCTCGATTCAAGACCGGTATCCGCATCAGCGAAAACGTAGAGCTCACCCTTACGGGCCTCAACTTCCTTCATATTGCTCTTGAGCTTTTCCAAAAGCTCGTCGTTAGGCGCCACCGTTACGACCGGAATAGACTCATCGACCAAAGCCAAAGGACCATGCTTTAATTCACCGGCAGGATAAGCTTCAGCGTGAATATACGAAATTTCCTTTAACTTCAGCGCCCCTTCCAAAGCAATCGGGTAGTGAATGCCGCGCCCCAAGAAAAGCGCATTTTGTTTACTCGCAAAACGTTCTGCCCAAGCAATAACCTGAGGCTCAAGAGCCAACACCGCGCTGACAGCCTTGGGCACGTGCCGCAGCACGCGCATGTATTCTGCTTCAGTCTCAGAATCAATTCGGCCCTTAACCTTAGCTAAACAAATCGTCAGAAGGAACAGCGCCGTGAGCTGCGTTGTAAAGGCCTTGGTGGAAGCCACGCCGATTTCCACCCCCGCACGGGTGATGTAGCGCAGCAGACTTTCACGAACCATGGCACTTGTCGGCACATTGCAGATCGTAAGCGTCTTTGTCATACCCAAATCTCTGGCGTGCTTTAAGGCAGCCAACGTATCGGCCGTTTCACCGGACTGAGAAATGGTCACCACCAGTGTCTTGGGATTAGGAACGCTCTTGCGATAACGGTACTCGCTTGCAATTTCCACGTCGCACGGGATTCCTGCGATGGCTTCAAGCCAATACTTCGATGTCAGTGCCGCGTAGTAACTCGTACCGCAGGCAATCATCAAAATACGTTCCACGTCTTTAAACACCTCTTCGGCCTTTTCTCCGAAAAGACCGGGCGTAACATCGCCGACCGCTTCGAGCGTATCGGCAATCGCGCGAGGCTGCTCAAAGATTTCTTTTTGCATGTAATGACGGTACGGTCCGAGTTCAACGGCGTTACTGAAAGCCTGAACATGGCAGACTTCGCGCTCAACAGGGATAAATTGTTGTCCCTGATGCGAGTAAATCGCATAAGAATCCGGCGTCAGATCAGCCACATCACCGTCTTCCATGTAGATGAAGCGCTCGGTCTCTCCGGCCAATGCCATGGTATCGGATGCCGCAAACATTTCTCCTTCGCCGATACCCAGTACCAAAGGTGACCCTTGGCGAGCCACAACAACGCGATGCGGATCATCCTTAGAAAAAACAGCGATGGCATAGGCACCGCGCACACGATTAAGAGCGCCTTCAACCGCAGCGAGCAAATCACCCTGATAGCAGTCGTTCACCAAGTGGGCCAGCACTTCGGAGTCTGTCTGACTTGAGAACTGCACACCCTTGGCTAAAAGTTCGGCACGGATTTCTTCGTAGTTTTCGATAATGCCGTTATGAATCAATGCAATTTGATCGCCCGCGAAATGAGGGTGGGCATTGCAAACCAAAGGAGCCCCGTGAGTCGCCCAACGGGTGTGAGCAATTCCTAAGAATCCCTGAAGATTGCTCTTGTCAATTTGTTCAGACAATTCAGAAACCCGGGAAACGCTTCTGACACGCTTGAGCCCTTCGTTCCAAACGGCCACACCGCAGCTGTCATAGCCGCGATATTCAAGCCGCTTTAAGCCCTGTACCAAAAGCGGCACAATATTCCGATGTCGGGATGTGGCTGCAACAATACCGCACATAATTCAATCCTTTTCAATCTATTGTTTTTTCGTCGGGCGCTTCCAGCCCTTAAGCGTTACCTGGCGAGCTCGGGCAATGGTCAATTCCCCTTCCGGAGCATCCTTCGTGAGCGTGGTGCCGGCGCCGAGCGTGGCTCCCTTACCGACCGTCACCGGCGCCACAAGCTGAGTATCCGAACCGATAAACGCATCATCCATGATGGTGGTTCGGAATTTGTTGACACCGTCATAATTACAGGTAATCGTACCCGCGCCAATATTTACACGAGCCCCCATATCGGTATCACCGATATAGGAGAGATGGTTGACTTTACTGCCAAAACCGATAGCAGACTTTTTAATTTCGACAAAATTACCGATATGAGTCTGATCGGCCAACGTCGTACCCGGACGCAAGCGGCTGTACGGTCCCAAACGTGCCTCCTGACCAACCTTGGCTCCGTCAAAATGACAAAACGGCAGCACTTCCGTTTCTGCGCCGATTTCCACGTCTTTTAACACACAATAGGCGCCCACTTTTACGCCGTCGCCCAGAATCACCTTTCCGCTAAAGACACAGCCGACATCAATCGTCACATCTTTACCGCAGGTCAATTCGCCTCGTATATCAATTCTTTGGGGATCAATCAGCGTAACCCCTTCGTTCATCAACTCGTGCGCTCTATCCATTTGATAAGCTCTCTCAAGAGCAGCGAGCTGCACCTTGTTATTGACACCCTCGACTTCCGTAGCGCTGTCGGCCAAGGCTGCATTCACTTCAACGCCTTCGGCAACCGCTCGAGCTATCACATCAGTGAGGTAGTACTCACCCTGAGCATTTTGATTACCCAATTCATTGAGCCAGCGATGCAGATATTGAGTCGGCAGCACCATAATGCCCGTATTGACCTCGTCAATGGCGCGCTGCTGCTCCGTAGCATCTTTTTCCTCCACAATCGCCCGCACGGCACCGTTTTCGCGCACAATGCGTCCGTATCCTTTGGGATTACTCAATTTGACTGTCAATAATCCGACACCGTCACCCGCCGCTTGAACTAATTTAGTCAGCGTTTCAGAGCGAATCAACGGAACGTCACCCAAAAGCACCAATGTGGGTTCACCTTTTTCGCAATATGGCAGTGCCTGCAGCAGCGCATGCCCTGTGCCAAGTTGCTCACTCTGCAGGGCAAACGTGATGTCTTCAGCCTGTGAAAAATAGTTTTTCACTGCCTCGGCTCCGTGGCCGACCACAACGATAATGCGATTGTTTTTTCCCAGAAGACGGGCTTTTTCAAGAACATGGGCAAGCATGGGCTTGCCGGCAAGAGGTTGGAGCACTTTCGGCAAGCGCGAACGCATACGCTTACCCATGCCGGCGGCAAGAATAACAATATTCATAAAAATGACTTTTGAATGTAAATACGTCAGTTATTCGTATTGTACTCGATTCGATAGTCTGCCTTTGGACCGGCAAACACTTTGTTAAGACTTGGAACAAAAAGGGCCATGCTTTAACACATGACCCCGTTCCGATAATTTAAGTTATCGCCTTATTACTGGGCAGATTCCTGATGAATCCCTGCCAAAAGCCAACCGCCGTTGCCTTGAACGGGTTTGGACAAAATCCAGGTCTCATCCACGCGTTCGGCTTCGCCGCTCACGTTGAGCGTTCCGTCAAAATGCACCCCGGCGAGATATTCCTCCCCGTCTTGCACAATGCCGCGGAAATCGGACTTCAAAGTCACAATCTCCGTTTGATAATCCTGAGCGCCGCGTTCGCGCAGCTGATGCGTAACCGTGCGGAACACTTCATCAGTAGTGAAATCCGACAGAGAGGTGACATTGCCGGTATCCCAGGCTTTTTGCATCTTGACGAAGTTTTCTTCGGCCACTTTGAGGAAACCTTCCACGTCAAAACCTGCAGGCAAATCCACCTTTTTAGCCGATGAAGCGTTATTGAATTCATCCAAAACGCTGCCGGCCATCGGAGAAGCGGCAAAAGCCGACTGAGATTGCGAAACCTGTTGGTTTGACTCAGGAGCCGAGTAGTCATAGCGAGCGCGCATGTTGTCCTGCGACTCTTGAGAGGACTGATCCCGACCGGGCATTCCCGCCGGCATACGTTTCACGAGGAACAATCCCAAAAGCAAACGAATGATATAAAAAGCTGCCAGGGCCATTAAGGCAATCATCAGAAATTGAGCAAAGCCCTCACCGAACCCTAACGCATGAGCCAAAGCCGTAATACCCAATGCGGCGGCCAAACCCATCAACATACCGCGCATCGGACTGGGAGCGGCTTGCTGAGGACGCGGCTGTTGAGTTGAAGCGGCCTGTTGCTGACGCTGAGGCTGCTGAGCCTGAGCGGGGTTGGCGCGTTGCTGATGAATCCCAGGCGTTGTCGGTGCAGGTGCCGATCTTTGTAAGGTCGGTGCAGAACGGCCAAAGCTCATTCCGCCTCCGAAGCGGCGAGCCGCGTCAGCAGAAACCGACAGCGACATCATTGTCAGACCAATCGCTAAAATCGCAATCCATTTTTTCATGCGGAAAACTCCAAATGAGTCAAGTTAAAAACTTTTCAGGTTAATTGGGAAAACAGTAGCTTTATTCTATTCCTCTGGCTTGCGTCCGATATGCAAAGCGCAAACACCGAACGTCAGGTTATGCCAACGGACATCCTCGAGACCTGCCGAGCGCATCATCTCCGCCAACACGGGTTGGCTCGGGTGCATACGGATAGATTCCGGCAAGTAACGGTAGCTTTCGCTGTCTCCGGAAATCTTTCCGCCTAACCAGGGCATTAGATGGAAGGAATAAAAATCGTAAAACGGTGCCAGGAGTTTATTGATCTTGGAAAATTCCAGCACCATCACTTTACCGCCAGGCTTGCAGACCCGCTGCATTTCACTTAATGCGCGGTCTTTGTGAGTCATGTTGCGCAAACCGAAACTGACCATGACCACGTGAAACGTATTATCGGGGAAAGGCAGTTTCTCACAATCGCACTGCACAACCGGCATATCAAAACCGGCTTGGCGCATACGTTTAGCGCCGATAGACAACATCGAACGATTGATATCGGTCGGCCAAACCTCTCCGTCGCGTCCCACGAGTTCTGCAAACTTCAAAGACAAATCAGCAGTACCCGCCGCCAAATCCAACACCTTCATTCCACGGGCAATATCCGCTTTATGAATGGCATACCGTTTCCATAAACGATGCATACCGAAGGAAAGCACATCGTTCATTAAATCGTACTTCGGCGCAACGGAATCAAATACTTCCCTGACCTGTCTTGCCTTATCTTCTTCGGCAATACGCTTAAAACCGAAATCGGTTTCGTGACTGTTTTTCTGCTGCGGCATATCAGTGATGACAAGCGTTCTTTTTTAATTGCGGTTTAAACGGTTCATTTCTCGGATCATTGGGATCTCGGCTGGCACCCAACTCACTCAATCGGGTCAAATAGTTCTGCCAAAGCAAATCTTTTTCTACTGCCAGCTTCCTGAGGTAATCCCAATCGTAGTAGCCGGAATCATGACCGTCGGAAAAAATAATCTTGAGCGCATAAAGACCAACCGGCTCAATTCCCACAATTGAGACATCGCGCTTGCCCACAGGAATGCGTGCCTGCTCCGGTGTATGCCCCTGAACCTCTGCCGAGGGACTCAAAACCCTCAGGTATTCGGCCGAAAGCCTAAAACTTTGAGCATCTTCATAGGTGAGTTCCAGCTCTTTGAAGCGGCTGTGATAGGCGATATCAATAGGGACCAACATGGCCTTTACGAAAATTTATTAGGTGGTACCTCCGACAGGAATCGAACCTGTGACGCGACCTTCGGAGGGTCGCATGATATCCACTTCACCACGGAGGCAGGACTGATGATTATAAAGGACTTTTTCAGAACTTTGCGGTCCCGATCATTCAAACATCCATCGGATCAACATCCATCGTCCAATGTACAGAAGTCGGCATTTCACACATTGCCGAGTACCAGCGCCGCAAAAAGCGCCCCATCATCACTTTTGATGAAGCCTCAATAAGAAGCTGTCCCCGTTCTTTATCAGCAATGCGCATCACCGCCATCGGGATGGGATCATAAATAATCACCTCTTGTGTGTTCATTTGATGAAGAATAGCTTCCCCGAGATCTCGCGCTTGGGACAAAAATTCCAATGCTTTTGCAATACTGGCGTCGTCTGCCATCAACAAAGCTTGACACACAAATGGAACACTGTTTTCAGCCTGCCTTGTTTTGAGCAGATAATCTGCGTACATGTTGTAGTTCTGCTGAGCCAAAGCCGCAAAAATTTCTCTGTCTCCAAAACGACTTTGGACAATCAGACGTGCCGGCAAACCGAAACGCCCGGCCCGTCCTGCTACCTGCATGAGATTGGCAAAAGCCCTCTCTTCACTTCTCGGATTGGCGCTCACTAACTGAGCATCGACGTTAAGCACAACCACCAGGGATACCTTTTGAAAATCGTGTCCCTTGGCGACCATTTGTGTGCCGACAAGAATGTCTACCTTGCCGGCATGGACCGCTTCAAAAGCCTCTTTAGCCGCATTTTTTCTTTGAGTGGTATCGCGGTCAATTCGAAGAATTCGCGCTTGAGGCCACAATTCCGAAAGCGTTTCCTCTATGCGCTGAGTACCCGCCCCCATCGGCAAAAGATCCACATTGCCGCAGTCCGGACAGCGTGTATAAACCGGTGCAGACCAACCGCAGTGATGGCAGATGAGTCTGGCATGAGTTTTGTGATAGACCGCATACGTTGAACAGTGTGGACATTTTGACAGCCATCCGCAGCTCGGACATGTGAGCACCGGAGCGTACCCCCTTCGATTGAGGAAAATGATGACCTGTTCTTTTTTCTGCAGTGTCTCACTGATGGCATCAACAATCTCAGGACTGAGCCCTTTGATCAGTTTTTTATCTTTGGGGTTAACAACTGTTAAAGTCGGCAAACTCGCCCCGCTTACCGCGCGTTTAGTCAGAGTTAAAAGCCGATAGTGTCCGTCTCTTGCTCTGCACCAGGTTTCAAGAGAAGGTGTTGCCGATCCCAATACAACCGGAATCCCACGCAACTGAGCCAATTTAACCGCTAAATCTCTGGCTGAATAACGTATGCCGTCTCCCGCCTTATAAGATAAATCGTGCTCTTCATCAACAATAATGAGGGATAGCTGCGGCATATCAGAAAAAATGGACATGCGTGTCCCGATTAAAATTTGGATGCGGTTTTCCCGAGCTGCCAGCCAAGCTTTTGCCCTTTCCCCGTTTGCCAGACCGGAGTGCAGTGTTGCCATTGATTTGTCCGGAAAATGATTCCTTACCCGTTCCTCGAGCTGGGGAGTGAGATTGATTTCCGGCACCAGAAAAAGAATCTGCGCATCCGGCTTTCGGGCAAAAACGCCCTCCATCATTCGCAAATACACTTCCGTTTTGCCGCTTCCGGTGACACCATGCAGGAGAAACGGACAAAATCCTTGGCAAGCCTCAACCGCCTCAACAGCGGCTTCCTGCTCATCGTTGAGCTTTAAACGAGGCGGGAGAGTCGTTTTTCCTGCTTTGCCGGGTTTTCTTAATCTGTCAAGTGATTGCAGGTAGCGTGGTCCCGGTTTTGAGCGAAAAAAACTGGGCAAACTCGATATACCGACTTCACCCCAAGAGTGCTGATAATAATCCGCTGCGAATTTGGTCAGTTTTAGCCAAAAGTCACTAAGCGGCTCTGTTTCATTGAGCAGACGAATATAGGTTTTCTGTTTCTTTTCCGGAATATCCGTTTCGTCACTCAGCGCCACAATAAAACCGACAAGCTGCCTTTTCCCAAGCGGCACTACACACCGATCCCCCAATCTGGGAGAGGTTCCTTCAAGAACTCGATACGTTAACGGGGGCAAACAGGGAACGTCCAGTGCCACACTCACAAAGCGAGCATTTTGCATACCATTTCAGTCAAAAATGAACTTTCAAACAAGTCCGATCTTCATAAACACAAAGCTAAATTTTGACCTAATCTCTCGATTTGATCCAGTTAATAACTTTCCTTGGCGAATTTCTCTATTTTTCAAGCGATTAGCCCGAAAAAGTGAATAACTGTGGATAACTTTGTGGATAATTAATCCGTTGACTACTTTTTAAGCAAAACCCTCTGATTACGTTCTAACTGGCTGAAATCAGAGGGTTTTTAATTTTATCCTTAAAAATCAAATGGTTACGCTGTTCATATTTCTGTAACCTTTTAATTTTCAAGGGTTTTTAGTTATACACGTTTTTTGTGGATAACTTTGGGGACAAATTCTCTTTTAGTGTTTTGAAGCACTGTAACGATGCACTTCATCAACTAAAATTTCAACGGCTCGAGGATCCGTGAACTGATTGATTCCGTGACCAAGATTGAAAACATGCCCCGCTTCAGGTCCCACCGTACCAAAGTCATCGATAACCCGTCTGACTTCCTGCCGGATTTTTTCCTCTGATCCGAAAAGCACCATCGGATCTAAGTTACCTTGCAGCGCAACTCTATCGCCAACAGTTTGACGGGCTTGAGCCAGACTTGTTGTCCAGTCTAAGCCGATCGCATCTGCGCCTGAGTCGGCCATGGCTTTAAGCCACTGACCACCCCCTTTGGTAAACACGATCACCGGAATTCTTTCACCGTCATAATTTTTATGAAGACCACAGATAATCTGCTCCATATATGCCAGTGAAAACTCCTTAAAGGCTGATTCCGATAAAGCTCCGCCCCAAGTGTCAAACAGTTGAATCGCCTGTGCCCCCGACTCAATCTGGGCGTTAAGGTAGGCAATCACGCTCTGAGCATTAATATCAAGTATTCGGTGCAGAAGATCAGGCCGCGTGTACATCATGGTCTTAATGGTCCGGAAATCCTTGCTGGATCCTCCCTCAACCATGTAACAAGCCAGGGTAAAAGGACTGCCGGAAAAACCGATCAGCGGAACACGGTTATTCAATGCCTTGCGAATTGTGCTTACCGCATCGGTCACATATTTCAGTTTCTTTTCAACATCCGGCACGCGAAGCGCTTCAACATCGGCTTCAGTTCGGACAGGCCGCTCAAACTTAGGACCTTCTCCGGCCACAAACGACAGTCCCAATCCCATCGCATCCGGCACCGTCAAAATATCAGAAAACAGAATGGCGGCGTCCAAATGAAAGCGATCTATGGGTTGTAAGGTAACCTCGCAGGCCAAATCGGGTGATTGCGCAAGCTTCATAAAGCTGCCGGCTCGAGAACGGGTTTCATTGTATTCAGCCAGGTAACGTCCCGCCTGCCGCATCAACCAAACCGGGGTGTAATCGCATTTCTCACGCAAAAGGGCTTTTAAAAAAGTATCATTAATTGGTCTCATAGCTCACAGGACCCCGATATGGCCCCGCCTTCATGGTTAACAGTTAAAAATCAGGACATCATTATAAGTGTCCATGCTCAACCCGGAGCCAAACGCTCAGCCGTTGTCGGCGAGTACGGTGAACGTCTGAAAATTGCCATTGCCTGTCCCCCTGTCGACGGGAAAGCTAACGCGGCACTGGCCGTCTTTTTGGCAAAAACATTGGGTGTAGCCAAATCCTCGGTCTTGCTGATTAACGGTGAAACCTCAAGACAAAAGAGATTCCTTATTCGTCAGATAACCGAGCAAGCATGCTTAGAAAAGATTTTGAGGAAACTATAGAGAGCTCGACTTAACACAGAGTTAACGCCCGCCCCGGCATGGATTCAGCCGGGGCGGTTTTTGACAGAACGCGGTGTTAATTTAACGAACAACAAGAACCGGTCGGTCGATTTGCGCGAGTGTTTTTTGTGTTTCACTGCCAATGAAGAGACTGCCGATACTTCCCATACCACGGCTAGCCATTACCACATAATCCACATTCTCTTCTTTGGCAAGTTGAATGATGCACTGCCACGGTGCCTCACCATGAATCGCCAACACCCGGCAAGGTATACCTGCCTCTTTAGCGGCCTCATAGATCACGCTCAAGCGCTTTTGAATGTCCGGACCCTCACCGGCCAATCCATCCTCAGGCGCCGGCCCCTTAACCGCTGTCATACCGATCAGTTCGGCTTTTAACGGCTTAGCAACACCAATAGCAGCATCAATGGCTTTCGTGCTTAATTCAGAGCCATCCGTACACACTAAAACCTTCATACAACCTCACCAAATAATAGTATCGAATACCGGCAACTAAGTGCCCGCTACTGTCATCCTACCCTTATTAACCAACCGGCGTTATGACGCAAAACAAAAACTAATCAGTCAGACAAAGGTGGGAACGTTTCTCTGTTGAGATTTAGGTGCTGTATCGAGTCTAAAAATTTTCGCTCAAAAAACAAAAAAGGACAGATGTCATAAAACACCTGCCCTTTTGCATCGCTTTTGCGCTTAGTGATGGCGTTTGAGCTTGTCGATAGCAGCAAGCTGAGCTGCCAAGAAAGCCAATTCCGCATCGAGTTTGGCCAAATCGGCTTCGCTCGAGGCCTTGCTGCGCGCTTCGCGGGCGGCTGCCATGGCCTTTTCAGTTTTGGCGCGATCCATTTCTTCAGAACGAATAGCGGTATCAGCCAAAACGGTGACGTGCTGCGGCTGCACTTCAATCACACCACCGGCAACAAACACTTGCTTAATTTCCTTAGAACCAGGCATTGTGATGCGCACAAAGCCGGGCTTAATCAAAGAAATCAGCGGAGCATGCTGCGGCAAAATCCCCAATTCGCCGGATTCGCCCGGAAGAGCGACAAACTCAGCGTCACCGGAGAAGATTTGCTCTTCGGCGCTAACGACGTCAACTTTAATCGTAGACATAAGTTGCTCCGTGGTCGTGTTTCGGTTTTCAGGCAAGGGACTTGCCCTTACCTAAATAACCGAACGCGATTAGTGCATCGTCTTGGCCTTTTCAAAGGCTTCGTCGATCGTACCAACCATGTAGAAGGCCTGTTCAGGCAAAGCGTCGCATTCACCGTCAACAATCATGCGGAAGCCGCGGATCGTTTCCTTCAACGGAACGTACTTGCCAGGGGCACCCGTGAACACTTCAGCCACATGGAACGGTTGAGACAGGAAGCGTTGGATCTTACGAGCACGCATAACCGTAAGCTTATCTTCCGGAGCCAATTCATCCATACCCAAAATGGCGATAATGTCACGCAATTCCTTGTAACGTTGCAACGTTTCTTGGACGCGACGGCAAATCGTGTAGTGTTCTTCACCGATGATCAACGGATCAACCTGACGGCTGGTGGAGTCAAGCGGGTCGACGGCCGGGTAAATACCCAAGGCGGCGATATCACGAGACAACACAACGGTGGCGTCCAAGTGACCGAAGGTCGTGGCCGGAGACGGGTCAGTCAAGTCGTCAGCAGGCACGTACACAGCTTGAATGGAGGTAATGGAACCAACCTTCGTAGAAGCAATACGTTCTTGCAACTTACCCATTTCTTCAGCCAACGTCGGCTGATAACCCACAGCAGAAGGCATACGACCAAGCAAAGCGGACACTTCCGTACCAG
>CAJKMT010000009.1 GCA_905201055.1 uncultured Sutterella sp.
GTTGCCATCGAAGCAACGGATTGCGTATTTTAACCCCCGTTTCTTACTTGTCAAGACCTTTTTCTATTTTTTTCAACTCAAACAACCTAAGCCATATTCTCTTCTTTATCATTACTTGGTCCGAATTAATCGATTACTCTGCTATGAATAAAAAGATTCTTATTCTTCCCATTCTTTTTGCTATGGCTTCCGGTGCCTTTGCCTCGAGCGACACAGATCGTGTCAAGACACTTGTCAAACAAAAAATGAATATCGAGGCTACCAGCGCAAAATGCTTACCCATGGGACTTTATGAAGTTGTGGCCGACCGTAATCTGCTTTACGTTGATAAAGATGTCAAGTTCCTTTTTGCCGGCCACATTTATGACATCGCCAATCAAAAAGATATCACCCAGACCCGGCTCGATGATCTTTCCCGTATAGACGTCAAAGCCTTGCCGTTGAATCAAGCTATTAAAACTGTTCACGGCAAAGGCGAGCGCAACCTTTATCTTTTCGCCGATCCCTATTGCAGCTTCTGTCAGCGCCTGGAACACACCTTAAAGGATCTTGATAATGTGACCATTTACACATTCATTACTCCCTTAATGAATTCTGAGGCGATGGTCAATCGCATCCTTTGTGCTCCCGATGTGGAAAAGGCGTGGTATGACTGGATGCTGGAACAAAAAGAGCCTCCTGCTTTGCCGAAAAACTGCAAACCTGAAAACGGGAATAAAAACCTTATCCTCTTTAATCGTTTCGGTCTTGAAGGCTTACCCAGTATGTACTTTGATGACGGCTATCGTATAGATGGCGCAGTAAGCCTTGAAGAAATTGAAAAACGCCTCAAAGCCCAATAATTAACCAGCGGCCGCAAATGCGGCCGTTTTAACAACCTGCGCAGAAATCTTTCAAGCTTATTAAACAATCACGTACTATACTCACGGTTATATCGGCTGACTTCTTCTTTAAAGCCCGAATCGTTAGAACCTCTTTTTCGTTATTCCCATGATTGAATTTGCTGAACTTTTTGCTGTCGGTGTTGGTGTCGGAGCATTTGGCTCTCTTGTTGGTATTGGTGGCGGAATGATCATGGTGCCGCTTTTTATGCTGACCATGATGAGTCCGAACGGCTCCACTTTTGAAAATGTTCAGCAAGTCATCGGGACCAGTCTTTTCGGTGTTTTACTCAATGCGCTTTCAGGCACCTGGGCTTATATCAGACAGCACAAAGTCATGTTTCGCGCCGCAGTACCTTTTGCGCTTGCGACCGTCCCCGGTGCCTTTATGGGCAGCTACATCACAGATTTCTTCAACGGAAACAGCTTTTCCCTTATTTTCGGTTCAGCTTTCTGTATTTTGTCCATACTGATGTACAGTAAATCGAGTTCAAAAAAAGCCAATGTCTCTGCTGCGACTTTTTCTGTTGAGAAATCTCAATTTAACGTATTACTCGGCGTGGCACTTTCATTTATCGTCGGCTTTTTATCCTCGATTCTCGGCATCGGCGGCGGTGTTATTCACGTGCCGATGATGGTTTTCATCCTTGGATTCCCTGCTCATATTGCCGTAGCGACTTCCACCTTTATTCTGATGGTAAGCTCTTTTGTCGGCGTCATTAGCCACGCCTTTTTGAACCATATCGTCTGGATACCGGCAATAGCCGTCGGTTGCGGCGCTATGGTTGGTGCTCAAATTGGCGCATTGCTTTCAAAAAGAAGCCGCCCAAAACTTCTCATCACGCTTTTGTCTTGCGTAATGTTCATCATGGGCGTGCAGTTTGTCTACCGAGGGCTCTTCTAAAAATATTGTTACTGCCCAGGCGGCGTCATCCCATTGGGCAATAACACCCAGGCTCTCACGTTGCTGTTTTGTCTGCCGGCAGACAGCGCCGCGTCGTTTCCGCTTCCCCAGTAGAAGTCAAAACGAATGGGGCCACGAATAGCACCACCCGTGTCTTGAGCGACAACGGCCCTCGTAAACTTCATATCCGGATTGGTCTGCTCCACATCAACCACCAAGGGCCAGCCCAACTGATAAAAGCGTCTGTCCACAGCCACTGATCCCATATCGGTCAGTGGCACCCCTTGCGCTCCGATCGGACCTTCATTCGGGTTCTGATCTTTTCTCTCGATAAAGAAAACGTAGCTCGGATTCTGATTCAGCACTGATTGAACTTTTTTAGGATTTTTCTTAGCCCAAGCCTGAATGCTCTGCATGGATAACTCGTGACTCTTCAAATAGCCCTGCCGAACCAGGTAATTGCCTATTCCGCGATAAGGATGACCGTTTACGTCACCGTAACCGACTCTCATATAAGTTCCATCCGGCAGCACAATTCGACCAGATCCCTGAACCTGTAGGAAAAACGCAGCGACAGGATCCTCAACCCAGGCGATTGCATACTTATCAAGATTGCGCTTGGCCAATTCTGAGCGTGAATCGTACGGCACCAGGCGATTGCCCTGAATTTGACCTCTCAGCCGAAGACCTTTGAGCTGAGGATAAAGCTCGGACAAGTCCACCGTGATCAGATCTGCCGGCATCGTGTGCAGCGGATAGACGTATGGAGATTTTTTCGTTCTGCTTCCGTAAAGAATCGGTTCGTAATAACCCGTCATCTTTCCGATATCGGTCTCGGTCACCTCTCCCGATTGATCGGTTACCTGTGCAATTGCCTGATAGGGGGTGAAATAGGCAGCGAAAAAGTTTTTTGCTTCAGAAGACGTCATATTCTGAGCTTTTGAACAAACATCTTTCCACTCCTCACGCACAGCCATTTTTTTACAAGACTCTTTAAACGCTGCCAATGCCGGTCCCCAGTTTTCTTCCGGCATAAGAGGTAGCTGAGCATAATCAACCGGCTTTAACGTTAACTTTGTCTCTCCGGGCTTGGTTGGTTTTTCCGGAGGCGTTGTTGTACACGCTGCCAACAAAGCAATCAATGCACTGCATAAACAAATTCGGCTCAATCGCATAATCTTTTCTCTTAATTAGACTCGCTCATTGTACAAAATCGTTCTTCCTGCATAGGCTCTCGGTTACAATTGGAGCATCTTTATTTTTTTCGGAATCTTGATATGTCTTTCTTCAATCGCACAAAACCATCATCAAAGTGTCGAATCGCTCCTTCAATCTTATCGGCTGACTTTGCCCGCCTTGGTGAAGAGGTTCGTGACGTGGTTCAGGCAGGCGCCGACTGGATTCACTTTGATGTAATGGACAATCACTATGTTCCGAACCTTACCGTCGGCCCCCTTGTTTGTGAAGCCATTCGACCGCATATTCAGGTTCCCATCGATGTGCACTTAATGGTTGAACCTGTTGACAGCATTATTCCGATGTTTGCCAAAGCCGGAGCCGATTACATCACTTTTCACTGTGAGGCAAGCCGACATATTGACCGTACCCTTTCCTTAATTCGTGACTGCGGTTGTAAAGCAGGACTTGTCTTTAATCCCTCGACTTCTCTCAACTACCTTGAATACGTTCTTGATAAGGTTGACCTGGTGCTGTTGATGAGTGTCAACCCGGGATTTGGAGGTCAGTCTTTTATTCCTTCAGTCATGAAAAAGGTAGCCGCCGCCCACAGCATTATCGATCAACACCGCCGTGCAACAGGTCACGAAATTCTTCTTGAAATCGACGGCGGCGTCAAAGTGGACAATATCGGTCTTCTTGCCGCCGCAGGCGCCGATACTTTTGTCGCAGGCAGCGCCATTTTCGGAAAGAAAACCCCTGCCGGGTACAAACAGGTGATTGATGATATGCGCGATGCAATTGATCACGAAATGGAAATGCTTCGTCGCCGAGAAGTCGCAGAAATGGGAAGAAATCGTGCCTAAAGCTTTACTCTTTGATCTGGACGGCACCCTGCTTGATTCAGTTGATGACCTTACGGTAGCCATCAATAATACGTTGGCATCACACTCGCTGCCCTCAATCAGCCGAGAAGATGTCACCGTTTTTATCGGCAAAGGAGCCAGGGTGCTGGTTGAGCGAGCTTTAACTAAAGTTTGCCCAAAAATTCCCGAGCAAACCGATATTGAAGAAATTTATGCTCAATACCTCAAAGAAATGCAGCGCGCCGAAGGTACACGTACCAAGCAGCTGCCCGGGGTCCCGGAAGCGTTAAGAGAGCTGAAAGACCATGGTTATAAAATGGCCATCGTCACCAATAAACCGGCGGCGATCGCCAGAAGACTTGCGGCTCAGTTTAATTTGATCTGTTACTTTGACACCATCGTCGGGGCCGGAGATCTCCCCGCAGTCAAACCCGATCCGATAATGCTTATTGAGGCTGCCCATCGGATGGGGATGAGTATCCGTGACTGCGCCATGATCGGTGATTCTATGAATGACTCTCTGGCCGCTAAAAATGCCGGCATTCCCGCCTTTTTACTAAAAACAGGCTACAACGAAGGTGTCGGCATTGATCTTTGGGCCCAAGAACACGCCCCAAATGATCTCGTCTTTGGTAGCATGACAGAACTAAGTAGATTTTTACTAGAAAATGAACGGAGAATTTGATGTTAAAAAAACTTCTCTTGCTCGGCTCTATTCTAACCATAGCACTGCCCTGCGTCTCCAACGCTGAAGACACCATCGAGCAGTGCTACAAATCCGCTACCACGACTTCTGCCGTTCGTGAATGCCTGAAAAAGGAATTGCAGCAAGCTCGCGATGAATATCGTGAATCCCTTGAAAAACTAACGCAGCAAGCCGGCGAACTTGATCGGGTGACCGGACGAAACGAAGCACTTCCGGCTCTGGAAAAAGCCAATACAGCCTTTGATCGTTACGTTTCGGAACAATGCCGCTTTGAGGAAAAGATGATGGGCGGCGGTACCGGATCCGGCTCGGCTAACCTTGCCTGCCAAATCAATTTACTGCACTTCCGAATGGGAACAATTGAATCTCATCTCGGCGGTCAATAGTCAGTTCTTTCAGAATGTATCTTGATACTTCTCGTATTAAGAAGGATTGGCAGCCGTTGCTGTCATCCTTCTTTTCTTCTGCAGTCGGCCGCTCCTTGTGCGAATTCATCCGGGAGCGCCTCAATAGTGGAGCCATCATTTATCCTCCGACACCCTTTAAAGCTTTGGAGATGACGTCACTGTCGGACACCCGAGTTGTTATTGTCGGTCAAGATCCCTATCACGGTCCCGGACAGGCTCAAGGGTTAGCGTTTCATGTTGCCGTTGACTGTAAAATTCCTCCCAGCCTGAGAAACATCCACAAAGAACTGGCAAGAGACTTGGGAATCAATATTCCAACAACCGGAGAACTCACGGGCTGGGCCGATCAGGGAGTTTTACTCTTAAACGCCGTATTGACTGTTGAACAAGGTAAACCCGCCAGTCATGCAAAAAAAGGCTGGATCCAATTGACTGATTCTTTGCTTTCCGCAGCAGCACACAACCCGGCTCCCAAAGTCTTTATGTTGTGGGGAAACTATGCGCAATCAAAAGAAGAACTGATCAGAGCCGCCGGCAACGATCATTTGATTTTGAAAGCAAATCATCCGTCTCCTTTATCGGCTGCCCGACCGCCGGTTCCTTTTATCGGATGCGGACACTTTTCAAAGGCCAACGAATGGCTGAAGGCTCATCAAATGCAGCCGATCCAATGGGATCATTTTTCTGCCGACGAGCCTTCACAACAAAGTTTTTGTTTTTAATCCGATCAGGAGTCTGCGCTTTGTGCAGCTCTGAGCGCATCAAGATCACTGTAAATCGTGACTTTAGCGACACCCAGGCGCTCTGCTACACGATCCATTGCGCCTTTCATCAAAAATACGTGCTGAGAGTCAAGAAAGCGCAAAATTTCCAAGCGCTTTTCCCGAGTTAAAACCTCTCCGTCGGCAAGACTTTCTTTAACGGCTGAGTCAATCAAATGATTAACCAGTCCCAGAACCGTCATCTTAGAAGTTTCAACACTATCTTCTTCTACCGAGGCACTTGTATGAGGCCAGGCATCTCTGAAATCACCCTTATTATCGTATCCGGGTAAAAGCCGCATGGTGTTTTTAATTTGCGCCTCCTGCGCCGTGCAATCAATATTGATGCACAAAGCGCCGATGATCTTGCCGTCGGAGTCTTTAATCAATAAAGAAGAAGAGCGAATGAGACGATTGTCTTTTCGATAATAGTAATTGGCAAAAACGTCATCAGTACCGCTTAATTCAAACGCTTTTTGTACTAAATGACCGAATGAGTCTCCCGGTTTTCTGCCGGTGACCGCATTATTTTCAACGTAAACAACAGAATGTTGAGGCATGGAAAGATCATGAATAATCACTTCACAATCGGGACCGACCGCTTTGGAAATCAACTTAGCGACACCGATAAACGGTAACAGTTCCTTTTTAACCATACATCACCTCATTTTTGTTTATTTTCAGAGCATTTAGAAAGCTTAGATTTTAATGCGAGCCGGCTGTCAGTCAAAAAAATTATCGCACTTCTTGCAAAGTATTTTTTTTTCCTATAAAATGCGAGACTCTTACGGCGGCTGGGTAGCTCAGTTGGTAGAGCAGCGGATTGAAAATCCGCGTGTGGGCGGTTCGATCCCGTCCCCAGCCACCAGAAATTATCCCGTGTAGTTTTACTACTCGGGATTTTTTGTTATGGGTTGCAGCAAGATAAATTCATCACTTTCTCAATCATGTGATGAAGCTCCTGCGCTAAATCGGATTGAGCAGCCCGATAAAACACTTCCTTGCCTTCGCGGCGCGTCTGCACCAAGCCGCTTACTTTCAATAATTTCAAGTGATGAGCCACTGCCGGACTGCTCATATTCATGAATGCCGCGATATTGATGACACACTCTTCTGAGTGACACAAAAGCAAAAAAATACGGCAACGAACCGGATCGCTGAGTTGTTTGAATGTATTGGCAACCATTTCAAAGTTCGCTGTTTGAGGTAAAGCCGCAAAGGCCTCATCATGGTGATGGGCATGGCGGTGCGGAAACGAAAATTCTTGATTCATAATTAAACAATCACTTAATCTTGACATTATTTTCCATCAGGATTATATTGTTGTCAACAATTAAAGGATTACTTAATTGATTAAATAAGGAGATCGTTATGAAAAAGACCTATCCCATTGAAGTCGACTGCGCCAATTGTGCTCGCTTGATGGAAGAAACAACCGCCAAGGTCGAAGGGGTTGCCTCTGTAGTCGTTAATTTCATGACTCAAAAGATGATTGTTACTTTCGCAGAAGGTGCAGACCCCAAGGCTGTCATGAAGACCGTATTGGCTGAATGCAAAAAAGTTGAACCCGATTGTGAAATCGAACTCTGATCGGACTTTTGAAAAGCATCATTTGCAGTAATGATGCTTTTTGTTCCCTCAAAGATTAAACGAATGCTTAATTATTAGAGAAACACAATGACGGCTAAACAAAAAAAGATGCTCATTCGCATCATTATCGCCTCCGTTCTCCTGGTTGCTCTCGTTTTATCGCCAATTACCGGTTATCTTCGGCTGGCATTATTCCTAATTCCTTACTTCATTGTTGGCTACGACATTTTGCTCAAAGCCGCCAAGGGCATTTCAAACGGGCGAGTTTTCGATGAAAACCTACTGATGACCGTCGCCACCCTGGGCGCAATCGCCATTGCGCTTTACGACAATACGGGCGACTACACCGAAGCCGTTGCCGTGATGCTCTTTTACCAGATAGGCGAATGGTTCCAAGCCTATGCCGTCGGTAAAAGCTGTAAAAACATCAGTCAATTGATGGACATTCGTCCGGACTACGCCAATATTGAGAGAGACGGCAAACTCGAACAAGTCGATCCTGATGAAGTCGAAATAGGCACAGTCATCGTAGTTCAGCCGGGCGAAAAAGTCCCCATTGATGGCGTTGTTATTGAAGGTGAGTCCACTTTAAACACGAGTGCATTAACCGGTGAGAGTCTGCCCCGAAACGTCGCTGTCGATGATGAAATTACAAGCGGCTGCATCAACTTAACCGGTCTTTTAAAAGTTCGCACAACCAAACTTTTCGGCGACTCTACGGTTTCACAAATTCTGGAATTGGTGGAAAATGCGAGTTCTCGTAAGTCTCGTTCAGAAGCCTTTATCTCTCGCTTTGCAAGAGTCTATACACCGATCGTCTTTTTCGGCGCTCTGGCCTTAGCGACAATTCCGCCGCTTGTCCGCCTGTTTGCGATGGGGCTTGATGCTCAATGGGACGATTGGATTTATCGTGCATTGGTATTTCTGGTAATCAGTTGCCCGTGTGCATTGGTCATCAGTATTCCTTTGAGCTTTTTCGCCGGTATCGGCGGTGCCAGCAATCAGGGAATTCTTGTCAAAGGCTCCAATTACCTTGAGGCTCTTTCGGAAACCAAAGTTCTGGTCTTTGATAAAACCGGCACTTTGACAGAAGGGGTTTTTGAAGTGGTCGGAATCCACCACTGCAAAATGGAAGAAAAGAAGCTATTGGAATTAGCGGCTATGGCTGAAAGTGCTTCCTCTCACCCCATCAGCATCAGTCTTCAAAAAGCTTACGGTCTGCCCATTAACCGCAATCGCATCAAAGACATTCATGAGGTCAGCGGTCAAGGCGTCATTGCCAAAATTGACGACTTGGAAATCGGAGTCGGCAATGAAAAATTAATGAAAAGCCTCAACGTTGAAGCAATCCCCTGCCGAAGCATCGGAACCATTGTTCACGTTGCGATCAATGGTGAATACCACGGTCACATTGTTATTTCAGACCGCATCAAGGCTCATGCTAAAGAAGCAATCCGCGCCATTAAAAATGCCGGTATTCGCAAAACAGTTATGCTGACAGGCGACAGCCGCAAAGTGGGTGAAAACGTCGCCAAAGAATTGGGCATTGATGAGGTCCACAGCGAGTTGCTGCCGGCTGACAAAGTTCGCATCGTTGAAGAGTTACTCAACCAAAATCAATCTCGCGGTAAGTTAGCGTTTGTAGGCGACGGAATCAATGACGCGCCGGTTCTTTCACGAGCCGATATCGGTATCGCGATGGGAGCAATGGGCTCAGACGCAGCAATCGAGGCTGCCGACGTTGTCTTAATGGACGATGATCCTTTAAAGATCGCCAAGGGCATTAAGATTTCCAGAAAGTGTCTGGCGATCGTTAAAGAAAACATTTGGTTTGCCATCGGCATTAAAGTTCTTTGCCTCATACTCGGCGCCGTCGGTTTAGCCAATATGTGGATGGCTATTTTCGCTGACGTCGGGGTCATGATTTTGGCGGTTCTCAATGCCATCAGAGCGCTTTTTGTGAAAAATCTTTAAATCCTTGATCTTGTTTTGAGGCGGTTAGTGATTCAGCCGCCTTTTTTGTATTTCTGAGCCTTTAACCAAAAGCAAAACACTCTCTTAATGCCGTCCTATACTCAAAGTGAAAATACCAGTTATTTCAATCGAGGGGGATTTATGAGCTACAGCTTTGAAAAAATCTATATCAACGGACAATGGCAAGATTCTTCAGGCGGTCACTTCATAGAAGTCGAAAACCCTGCCACACTGGAGCATTTCGCCAGAATACCCGAAGGAAACAGCGACGATATCAACCGTGCCGTGCAGGCTGCTCATAACGCTTTTGAGGCCTGGTCACAAACGGAATTGAGTGTCAGGATCGGTTTAATGAAAAAGATGTTCAAAGTCTTCGAAAGCTATAAAGATAAAATCATTGATCTTGAGGTTCAGGAACTGGGAGCGCCGGTCAGTTTTTCGACCCAATCGCATTGTCTCTACCAGTACACCCGCACACGTTCATATATTGAATGCGCATCAGAGCTTTGTTTGGAAGAAAGTTTGGCACAGTCGACTGTCTATCGTGAACCGATCGGTGTCGTTGCCTGCATCACCCCTTGGAATTATCCTCTCGGACAAATTGTCCAAAAAATCATTCCGGCAATTCTGATGGGTAATACCGTTGTACTTAAACCCAGTCAGCACACGCCGCTGACGGCTTACCTGCTGGTGGATGCCTTTGATCAAGCGGGGTTCCCGGCGGGCGTAATCAATATGGTCACCGGACGCGGCAGTGCTGTGGGTGATGCCTTGGCCTCACACCCGCTCGTGGATATGGTTTCCTTCACAGGTTCCACAAAAGTCGGCATTCAGTTAAGCCGGCGGGCCCTGGAAAGCATCAAACGCATCAGCCTCGAATTGGGCGGCAAGTCCCCCTTCATCTGGTTGCCGGGTGCGGACTATGACAAAGCGGTCGGTAAACTTTTTGACTCCATTTTCCTCAATAGCGGTCAAACCTGTACCGCGTTCTCGCGCCTGCTGGTGCCTGAATCGGACAAGGAACTGATTGAAAAGCTGCTGCTCAAACGCTTGCCCGATTACCCGGTCGGCGATCCCACCGATCCGTCTGTGAAGATCGGACCGGTTTCCTCCAAGGCACAATTTGAAAAAATTACGTCTTATCTTAAGTTGGGGTTGGAAGAAGGAGCCACCCTTTTAGCCGGAGAAATCCCGACTGACTGCTCCAATGGTTATTACATCAAACCGGCGATCTTCACTGACGTTAAAAACTCCATGCGCATTGCACGCGAGGAAATTTTCGGACCGGTGCTTTGTGTCATTACCTACAAAACTGTTGAAGAAGCCATTGCGATAGCCAATGACACTCCCTACGGACTTAACGCGGCGGTATTCGGCGACAAAAACGAAGCCATTGCGGTGGCCAAGCGTATCAAAGCCGGCAACGTCTACATTAATGACGGTCCCAGAGATGTCACGGCTCCGTTCGGCGGTTATAAACAAAGCGGAATCGGTCGTGAGGGCGGTTATGCCGGGTTGCTGGAATTCACACAGCAAAAGGCTATTTTTGACCATTGCACTTTCTGATTTCTGAAGTTGCCGGACCTTGTTAAGGCAAGGTCCGGAACGACAACTTTAAGGGAAAAAATCTGCGTTATTTTGTTTTTTGGTGAACAAACTGACAGCGATAAAAGCAATGATTGAAACCGTCAGGGATGGCGTCACCGCGTGCCACCCGCCCAAATCCGGCTTAAACAGACAAATCCAGCCATAAAGTAAAAGTCCCAGCACTACCGAAGCCCACGCTCCCTGCTTTGTAGCCCTCACCCAAAAGAGCCCACCGACCAATGGACATAGGAATGTGATTTCCAACCCCCCAAAAGCAAACATGTTGATCCAGACGATGATATCCATGGGGTTAACGGCCAAAATCAAAGAAAGCAGACCGATGGCCAAAGTGCACAACCTCGCATACCGCTTCACCGTTTGTGCCTGATCGGGCATATGTGCGTACCCTCTGAGAATCAAATCTTTAATAATGGCCGATGAGGCGGCAATCAGAAGAGAGCTCACCGTTGACATGGTCGCCGCAATCGGTGCCACCAGCGTAATACCGGCAACCCAGGGATTCATATGATGTGAAATCAAATAAGGAATCATGGCGTCGGTGTTGCCGCCGAAAAGCTCAGCCTGCGGCAACACGCCTCTGGCTAAAAAACCCAGCAGCGTCATACCGATCATCAGCGCTCCGCACACCGCCGTGCTGACAATCATCGCCAGGTGCAAATCCTGCGTACTTTTATAAGCCATACAACGCACGGCCGACTGCGGCAATGCCACCGTCGCAAAGCCCACCAGAATCCAGGAAGAAAAAAGCAGTGTCAAAGGCAAAGCGCCGTCAGAGGTCGGAGAAAAAAAGGCATGAGCCTGCTCATCAGAAACCTGAGAGGCAATTTTTTTCATCAATGGTTCTAAGCCGCCTGCCGAACCGATAATATCAAAGGCAAGAAGCCCCATTCCCAAGAGCATCAAGACCGCGCAAACCGTATCTGTCAGAGCAACCGCGCGAAAGCCGCCGACTGTGGTATAAACCACTACCACCGCTCCGAAGAGGACAAGTCCCGCCACATAATCAATCTCTGCGGTCTGAGCAATGAGCTGCGCACCACCGATAAATTGCCCCACCATCATTGCTATGAAAAAAACGAGAAGCGCAATGGATAGGAACGCTCCCAATCCCGGACTTTGAAATCGGTGCACGATGACATCAATAATGGTGATTGCCCCAATTTTTCGGCTGACTAACGAGAGTTTTTTTCCTAAAACACCGAGAACCAAGAATCCGGTAATGATTTGCGGAGCCGCAAACACAACCCAACCCAAACCATATTGCCAGGCCAGTCCGGGACCGGAGACAAAAGAGCTCACGGATCCGTACGTAGCCACCAACGTCATGGCTAAAACAAAACCCTGCAGCGTACGGTCAGCCAAAAAGTAGTTTTTTAAGAAATCCCGCCCACTTTCCCGGGGATCGGCTCGTCCGATGAATAACAGGACAAGCAAAAAAAGCATCAGAGGAATAAAGGCAATCCACGACTGTGTCATCACTTTTTATCCTCTTCTGGTGTCAAATCAAAATTTCTGCAGAAAAATTTCACCAAAATCCAAACGGCCAAAACAGATAAGAGGTACCCGCCCACACAAGACAGACAAAACCACAAAGGTAAGCCCCAAAACGCCTCGGACGAATTCTCAGCACAAAACACTGCCAACCAAAAAAGAATCAGCAGGACAATTGCAGCGATTAACGTATAAACCGCTTCGCGATGGCTTTGTTTTATAGCTTCCTTATACGAAAGTGATTTTTTCAACATGACAAAAGCCTTCTAGCTCCGACTCTTGCTGCCGCCTGACCTTCGGCCTCATTGTTCCAAAGGTCAGCACGGCTATCCTCAAACATTATTGACCCAATCTGCCCGATCAATATTGTTTTTTCGGCAACAGCGGCTCTTCATCTTCGATGCCCACCAAACTCAAAGCAGCCAAAGTAATTAACTGAGGTCCGAGATAAGTGTCAATCATTTCAAAGAATTCTTTGACATTGTGAGCATTTTCCGCGTGACCGCCGGAACACAGACAGGTGGAGGGAATATTTTCACTCATAGGGGCATTCGCATCAGTCGATGAACGAACGTATTGAGTCAATTCGATACCCAGCACCTTCTGAGCACTGCGGGCAACTTGTAAAACCGGGCAATCGTGCGGGCGCGTACCGGCAGGACGGTCGCCGATTGCGGTCTTGGTGACTTTAAGCAAGCGTTCCTGATCGGAAATATCCCAAGAGGCATTTTCTTCGGCGACAGCTTCATCGAATTTCGACAAAATTTCGGCTTCCAAGGCAAGCAAACACTTGTTGTCAAAACTTCTCATATCAATTTCAACTTCACAGTGCGCAGCGATGGAATTGACCGTTGTACCGCCCTTAATCGTACCGACAGTCCAAGTCGTCTTGGGGTCAGCAGCGGGGCGAAGGTCTGCGAACTTCTCAATTGCGCGGGCCATGGCGTGAATGGCACTCGGCGTCTTGCCGTACTCGGCAAAGCTGTGGCCGCCCAAACCGTCAATGCTCACGCGCCAACGGTGAGAACCCGTTGCACCGTAAAGCACACGACCCACGTCGGTTGAGTCCACGGCAATAAAGCCGTCAATCTTATTGTTTTTCACCAAATGCTTGGAGCCGCGAATGTCGCCGTTGCCTTCTTCACCGACTGTACCGACAAACCAGATATCCCCTTTCGTTTGAATATCGGCCTCTTCCAACCCCCTTAAGACCTGCAAAATCGCACGCAGACCGGAACAGTTGTCTCCTATTCCGGGCGCTGAATAACGGATACCGTCTTTTTTCACCGTCACATCCGTTTCGATCGGGAAAACGGAGTCCATATGAGCACCCAAGACCAAAATCGGACCGCCTTCAACCATGCCCTTACGAACACCGATGACATTGCCGATTTCATCCATTTTTACGTCAGTTAGACCATAGTCCTTCATACGCTGCATAACCGACTGAGCGCGCTTTTCCTCCATAAAGGTCGGAGCAGGAATCTCACAAAGCTCTACCTGTTCATCCATAGCCCGCTGAACATCGCGTTTGGCAATTTGCAATGCTTTCTGAACCTTTTCCAAACCGGCAATTTTTTGGACTTGTGCCAAAACCGCTTCATTTAAAACGGGAAGTTCTTTAGGCATGTTTTTCTCCTCGGCAAACAAAATAAAAAACCTGTCGATATTTTCCTCGCAGAACCATTGAAAGAGCAACTCCTTGTTAAAAGAGAATCGTTTTCTTACTGATGGCGAGGCGTATTCGAAACATTTTAGCGCAAAATAACTTCGCGGGCAATTTTCTCGCAATCTTTGATATGTTCTCGCCCCAAGTATCGTAAGGCGGTAAACCCCAACGCGGCAGCACTGACCTGCCCGACAATAGGCACCCAACGAGCCGCCTGCTTGCTGCCCAATTTAATGCCCACTGTCTTTAGTACCGATATGGCTAATTGAGCAGTGATCACCTTACCGGCCAGAACAGTTCCCGCCCAACTGATAGCCTGATAAGCCAAAATCCTTTTTTGGCTGGGTAATCTTTCGATTTGCTCGGGCGTCAGACCAAACTCTTGGTTAATACGATCAATCATTTTGATCATGACAGACACGTCAACCAACATGTCCACGCCGGGGATGGGCACAAATGTCGCCCCGGCACTCATGAGTGCCTGACGATCAACATGACGCCGGGCGCGCCATGCTGCCGCTCGGATTTTGTCTTCATCGGTGGGAATAAGCGGCAAGCTTGAATTCATAAGGAAAATTTAATCGTTAAGCTATAAACTTACGCATCTGTTTGGATTTTAGGGAAAGTTTTTCCCTTTTTCTTTTTTATGCATTTATTGGCTCTGGGTTTAAACCACACGACCGCACCGCTTGCTATCCGCGAGCGAGTGGCATTCGGTCCCGAAGAAACTGCCGAAACAATCGGCAGGGTCTTGTCACGCCTGGCGGGTGAAGAGTCCGGTTGTGTAACCGAAGCGCTGATTTTGTCCACGTGCAATCGCACGGAGCTTTATTGCGCTGCCGAAGATCCGGATCTTGCCATCGGCGCACTCGAAGCCTTTCTTGCCGAAGAAAAGAAACTGTCATTGTCCGAACTGACTCCGCACACCTATGCGCTCACAGATCTGGAAGTGGTAGAACACGCATTCAGCGTTGCCAGCGGCTTGGACTCAATGGTTTTAGGTGAAACACAAATCGTCGGCCAAATGAAAAAAGCGGAAAAAACCGCTCGCAAGGCTCACGGTCTGGGGTTGATGCTCAACACGTTGTTTCAACGTACGTTTACCGTTGCCAAAGAAGTTCGTACTGCCACAGAGATCGGCGCTCATACTGTTTCGATGTCTGCTGCAGCGGTTCGTCTTGCCAACCGCCTGTTCGGTGAACTGCATGACTTAAATGTTTTGTTTGTCGGCGCCGGTGAAATGATCGAACTGTGTGCTGCACACTTCAACGGTCAAGATCCGAGATCGATGACTATCGCCAATCGCTCGATTGAGCGAGGTCAGGCGCTTGCCGCCCGTTTCAATGCGAAAAGCATGAAATTGGCAGATTTGCCCCAAAAAATTGCCAACTTCGACATCATCGTTTCCTGCACGGCGAGCGCTCTGCCTATTATTGGCTTGGGAATGATTGAAAGAGCGATTCGAGAACGCCACCACAAGCCCATTTTCATCGTTGATTTAGCGGTTCCCCGGGATGTGGAAGAAGAAGTTGCTCAACTCGATGACGTCTATGTCTATACGGTTGATGATTTGGGCAAAGTGGTCCAAAGCGGCAAGGCCGAGCGTTTGGCCGCTGTGGAAGAAAGCCGTCACATCATTAAGAAACATGTCGCGCTTTTTTCCGACTGGCTTCAATGGCGCAACTGCGTTCCCACCATTGAAATGATGATTGAGCGGGCAACGGATTTGTCGACTGCCTGCATTGAGCGGGCCAAACACGGCATTCAAAACAGTGATGACGTACAGCAAGTCCTTGAACGCATGGCACACGACATTACCCGTAAACTGATCCACGACAATCTTACGTTGCTCAAAGATACCGAACACTTGACTGCCGCCGAACGGCAGCATCTTGAAAGCTGCTTCAAACGCTTTTATCTGGAACGCAAACGTTAGCGTCGAAGCATCTTTTGCCCCACGGAGCAAGTTTGCTTAATATTGCTCCAACTCGTTGTTTTATTTCTCGTATTGATTTGAATTTAGGAGACTCACCGTGAAAGAGTCGATGCGCAGCAAACTTAAACAAATTGCCCGACGCCTGGAAGAAATCGATGCCATGTTGGCTTCGCCCGAGGCCACCAACGACATGAATCGCTTTCGTGATCTTTCGCGCGAACGTGCGGAAATCGAACCGGTTGTCATGAAACTCAAAGAGTATGAATCAACCGAGGGCGACATTAAGGCAGCACAAGAAATGCTGCAGGATCCGGAATCTGCTGATTTTGCCCAAGAAGAAATCGATAACGGCAAAGAGCGTCTTGCCGCTCTGGAAAAAGATCTGCAGATTATGCTCTTGCCTCGTGATCCCAACGACAGCAAAAACATTTACCTGGAAATCCGTGCAGGCACGGGCGGCGATGAATCTGCCCTTTTTGCCGGCGATCTCTTGCGCATGTACACCCGCTACGCAGAGCGTCAGGGCTGGAGTACAGAAATAGTGTCGGCCTCTGAAAGTGATCTGGGCGGCTACAAAGAAGTCATCGTTCGCATCATCGGCGAAGGCGCTTACTCCAAGCTGAAATTTGAAAGCGGCGGCCACCGTGTGCAGCGCGTTCCGGAAACCGAAAGCCAGGGACGAGTTCACACCTCTGCCTGTACCGTTGCTGTGCTGCCTGAATTAGATGAAATCGGCGAAGTCGAAATTAATCCTGCCGATCTTCGCATTGACGTCTACCGCGCCTCCGGTGCCGGCGGACAACACGTGCAGAAAACTAATTCGGCCGTGCGTATCACCCACATTCCGACCGGTACGGTTGTGGAATGCCAGGACGAGCGCAGCCAACATGAAAACAAAGCCCGTGCCATGAGCGTGTTGATTTCCCGCATCACGGCCAATGAAATTGCCAAGCAGCAGGCGCAGGAAGCCAGCACCCGCAAGAGCCTTGTCGGTTCCGGTGACCGCAGTGAACGCATCCGCACTTACAACTACCCTCAGGGCCGCGTTACCGATCACCGTATCAACCTTACGCTCTATAAGCTTGATTTCATCATGGACGGCGACCTGGAAGAAATCATCACGGCGCTTACCACCGAGCACCAAATCGAGCAATTGGCTAATTTAGGTGAATAAAGAAGATGCCGACGATCAGACAAGCCGTTGAGCAGGCCGCCAAGCGCATTGACCGTTTTGAGGCCAAGCTTTTGCTTGCACATTGTCTGGGAGTCGGCAGAACCTATCTCATCACGCATGATCGGGACGAACTCGAGACCTCGGTTTGGCAACGTTATCAAGACTGTGTCAGACAACGGGCCGAGAACGTTCCTGTCCCCTACATCTGCGGACAGCAGGAATTTTTCGGCAGGCCCTTCAAGGTCACACCCGATGTACTCATTCCGCGTCCCGATACGGAAACACTCATTGAGTTTGTACTGAGCGCTTATCCGAAAGATAAATCTTTCACACTCCTTGATATGGGAACGGGATCGGGCTGCATCGCTGTCACCTTGGCTCTCAAAAATCCGCTTTTCAAGGTCTGTGCGACCGATGTCAGCGAAAAAGCTCTGGAAATTGCCTCCCAAAATGCAAGAAATCTGAAGGCTGACGTAAATTTTTATCTCGGCAGCTGGTTTGAAGCCATTCCTCAAGGTCATATTTTTGACATCATCGTCAGCAATCCCCCCTACATTCATCGCGACGATGAGCATCTGAAAAATCTGACTTACGAACCCATCTTGGCCCTCACTGACGGATTTGACGGACTCAAATGCATCGAACATCTCATTTCGCACGCTCCGTCTTTTTTGAATTCCAACGGTCGCCTTGTGCTTGAACACGGCTGGGATCAGGGGGCAGCTGTTCGAAAAATATTTGAGGATCAGGACTGTTGGAACGCCATACAAACGCTTAAAGATTTAGGCGGCAATGACCGTGTCACAACTGCCTGTTTAAGATGATTTTTTGCATTTTTGTCATCAAATCGTCATTTTTTTATCGCAAAACTGAAACATTCTGCAATCAAAATACCCCATCAAGATAGCTGTCCTTAATTTTGTTCCGGTTGTTTTTGTCAAAGCCGGATTTAATCCTCTGACTTGAGATGGAGTATTTCATGACCGTGTTTCGTCAAACACTTCTTGCTTCTGTGATGATTTCCTGCGGCCTGTTGTCCCAAGCCGCTTTCGCTAGCGCCGAACACATGGTGGTTGCTGTTCAGCAATTGCCGCCTACGGTTGAACCTCAAGGTGTCAACAACAACGCCATTGATCGTGTAGTGTCCTCTATTTATGAAACGTTGATTTATGCCGACACTCACACGGGTGAAATGAAGCCTGGCTTGGCTGAATCCTGGAAGCGTATTTCCCCTGAAACCGTTGAATTCAAGTTGCGCAAAGGCGTGAAGTTCCATGATGGTACAGATTTCACGGCCGATGACGTGGTCTTCAGCTTCGGTCCTGTTCGCTTCTCCGGCGAAAAAGCTCCGGGTCGTCCGGCTGCCTGGGAATTCTTGGGCGGTCTCAAGGAAGTGAAGAAAGTGGATGATTACACCGTTCGCGTAACGATGAAGTCCGCCGATCCTTTGATCGAACGCCGCTTCTCCGCCCGTATGTCTGAAATCATCTCCGAAGACGGTTTCAAGAAGGCCGGCTCTTGGGAAAACTGGGTGAAGCACCCCATCGGCACCGGTCCGTATCAAATTCAATCCTTCAAGACCGGCAATCGTTTGGACCTTACCCGCTTCGACGGTTACTGGAATAAGAAAGCTCCCGCTGCCAAGTTGAGTTTTGTGGAAGTGCCTGAATTATCCGCACGTGTTGCCGGTCTTCGTTCCGGTGAGTTCGACCTCATCACCGAAGTGCCGCCCGATCAAATCAAGCCCTTGTCTTCCGACGGTAAAGTTGATGTCGTGGGCGGCCCGATCGACAACATTTACGGCTTGGTCTTTGACTCCCGCTCTTCCAAGATCATGCAAAGCAAAGAATTGCGTCAGGCAATTCTTCACGCCATTGACCGCGAACTCTTGGTCAACGCCCTTTTTGCCGGCAAAACCAACACTGCCGACAGCTTCCAATCGAAGACCTTCGGCGACCTCTACGTCCCCGAGCTGAACCAAAAGCTTTATGACCCGGAAAAGGCCAAGGCTTTGATCAAGGCTTCCGGCTACAAGGGTGAACCGATTGTCTGGCGTATCCAGGCCGGCTACTACACGCTTGAAATGACGGTGTCTCAAGCCATCGCCTCCATGCTCAAAGCCGTGGGCTTGAACGTTGAAATCCAGGTTAAGGAAAACTGGACGCAGGTTGAAGGCGCCGGTGCTGACCGCATGATCAATAACGCCAGCTTCTCGGCTTACTTCCCGGATCCTGCCTCTCAATTGTGGCGTCGTATGAAGCCCGGTACATCCTGGGATACGATGGGCTTCCTCACCACGACAAGCGCGGATTACAAGGTTTTTGCTGAAAACGGCAAGATTTTGGAAACCTCCATTGATGCCGCTGAACGTAAAGCTGCTTGGATTAAGATGCTTCAAGCCTTTGCTAACGACCCGCAGGCCTGCCCGCTTTATGCCTTGCCGATGATTTACGGTAAGCAAAAGAACGTCCAATGGACCCCGGGTACCGAAGGCCGCTTGTACTTAAACGCCGACAATCTTTCGTTTAAGTAATTTTCAATAAATTCCCCGCCCCTTATCACATGTGATGTAGGGGCGGGTTTCGCATTTCAGATAATCTCATGCAAAACGATCCTCTGATCAGCATCCGAGACCTTCATGTTTCTTTCGGTCCTGTGGAAGTTCTCCACGGCATCGATCTTGATATCGAACAGGGCGTCATTCACGCTTTAATCGGTGAATCCGGCTCGGGTAAAAGCGTTCTGGCTCGATCCATTTTGGGTCTTGCCGGCAATAATTGTCGCATCAACGGCAGCATTAAATTTCAAGGGCAGGAACTTCTTACCCTTTCCCCTCACGAATACCGACAGTTGCGCGGTGCAGAAATTGCCATGGTCGTCCAAGACGCCATGAGCGCCCTAAACCCCATGCGAACGATCGGTTACCAACTGATGGAAACCATCGCCTGCCGGCACCCGAACTACCGTGGGCAAAATACCGCCAAAGTACTGGCTACCTGCAAACACGATCTTCACGACATTGCCCTGGAGCTGTTAAAAACCGTTGGCATTACGGCTCCGGAAAAACGCATGACCTCTTACGCCCACCAGTTATCGGGCGGCATGCGTCAGCGCATCATGATCGCTCTGGCCCTGGTCGGATCGCCGAAATTGCTGCTTGCCGATGAACCGACAACGGCATTGGACGTGGTCGTGCAGCGAGAACTTCTGCAGGAATTGCGCGAAACTATCCGCAAACTCAACATGTCGATGCTGCTTGTCACGCACGACTTACACCTGGCACACGATATCGCCGATAAGGTTTCCGTCATGTATGCGGGCTACCTGCTCGAAGAAGGTCCCGTGGCAAAAGTGCTTCCCAATCCCTCTCATCCGTACACCGAAGGGCTTTTGGACGCGATGCCGGATATGACGAGCGTCAAGGGCACATTAAAACCGATTCCCGGTGAAATCCCCTCGCCTGACAAACTGGGTAACGGTTGTCCCTTTGCCAGCCGATGCGGCAAAGTCTGTGAAGAATGTCATCAAAAGTTATCCCCTCTGAGTGATGTGGAGAGCGCCGTGCATTGGCGCTCGCGCTGCACAAAAGCCCACGATGCTGACGAGGCCACTCAGAGCGAAGGCATTGAACAGGTCGCCGATATGATGAAAACGCTTGCCGATATGCGGCAAACAGACTTCCCGACCTTGGTGGATGCTCACATTCAAAAACACTGCTACTACACTCGCTCGGGCATTCTGGGACGCAAGAAACCCTGGGATGTTTTGCAAGATATTGAAATCCAAATTGAACACGGCGAGATATTGGGACTGGTTGGCGAATCCGGGTGCGGCAAATCCACCCTCGCCCGTTTGCTGCTTGGACATCAAAAACCCACTCAAGGGGTTGTACTTTTCCAAAATCAGCCGATTCCCGAACCCCGATCCAAACTGTGGCGCTCTCAGCGCGCGGCAATGCAGATGATCTATCAGGATCCTTACGGCTGCTTTGACGCCCGCATGCCCATCATTGAACAAGTGGCCGAACCTTTAATGGTGCACCAGCATCTCAGTAAAGAGGCCGCTCTGGACAAAGCCGCCAAGGTGTTAAAAGCTGTCGGCATGCCGGCTCACCACATGAACAGACTCCCGGTGGTGATGTCGGGCGGGCAACTGCAGCGCGCCGCTATCGCCCGAGCCGTAGCTCTTGAACCGGCGCTTCTTGTTTGTGACGAACCGGTGGCCTCTCTTGACGTTTCCATTCAGGCTCAGGTGCTTGAACTTCTCTACAAACTGAGAAACGCCAGCCACATGTCTATGCTTTTTGTCTCTCACAACCTCAATGTTGTGCGCTACATCTGCGACAGAGTCGTTGTCATGTACCTGGGACGAATTGTTGAAGTGGGTGAAGTGGACGAAATCTTCAAACATCCGAAGCATCCCTACGCCAAACTTTTAATGGCAAGTACTCCGGGGGCTGACGCCAGCGTGATTCGTTTCTACCCGAAAGGCTCCATGCCCAGTCCGATTGATCGCCCCAAGGGCTGTGTTTTTGCCAACCGCTGTCCGGTTGCGAGCTCTCGCTGCCGCTTGGAAGTACCGGCATTGAGCAAACTATCCGACAACCACGCCTGTGCCTGCTTTGAACAACAAGCATTTGAAGCGCTTCAGGCTAGCCAAGGAGAAGCGTAATGGTTGCACTTGTTTTGCGTATTGTTTTTCGCTCGCTGGTGACATTGTTTTTACTCACCGCCTGCGTCTTTTTTGCGTTGCATTTAACAGGTGATCCGTCCCGTATCATGTTGGGCGACGGAGCCGACGCGACTGCTCTTGCCGCGTTCCGCGCCCAATGGGGTTTGGATCGCCCGCTTTGGGAGCAGTTCCTTGTTTATCTGCAAAAATTCATCACTCTCGACATGGGCAGAAGCTATCTGACGGGGCTTCCTGTTAAAGAAGTGTTTCTGAACGCCTTCTGGCCCACGCTTGACCTGATGATTCCGACGGCAATAGTGACGTTGCTTTTCGGCATTCCTGCCGGCGTCATTGCCGCACTTCACCGCAACACCAATCTTGATAAAGCCATGATGTTTGTGTCGGTATTCGGTTACGCCGTTCCGAACTTCTTCATGGGCGTACTACTTCTTCTGATCTTTTCGATTTGGTTGGGATGGCTTCCTTCCTACGGCAATGCCACGGGTTGGCACTACATTATGCCGATCATCACAATGGCCACATCGGAAGCTGCCATCTTCTCGCGCTATGCGCGAAGCGCAATGATCGAAGCAATGCGTCTGCCCTGTGTGAAGGCCGCTCAAATGCGCGGATTGCCGAGACGACGAATCATTTGGCTGCATGCGCTGCCAAACGCCATGCTCTCGATTTTGACCATCATGGGCTTTTTCCTTGGCACGCTTGTAGCGGGCGCCGTGATTACGGAAAACGTGTTCTCCTGGCCCGGCGTCGGCAAGCTTTTGGTGCAGTCTGTTGCCAATCGTGACATCCCTGTCGTGCAGCTTATCGTGCTGGCAACGGGTGCCTCACTGATCATCGCCAACCTTGCGATGGACTTACTGGCTCTGGTTGTTAATCCCCGACTGCGCAAGAGCAACAATTAACGGAGTACGAGACAAATGGCTCAATTTATCAATGTGCAAAAGAAAGGCTCGGACATCCTTGTTTACTGCAGTGCGGGCCTGCTTCTGATTTTCTTTTCTTTCGGCATCCTGGCTCCCTGGATTGCCCCCTATGACATTGAACAAATGGATTTAACGGCTCGCCTGGTGATGCCTTTTTCCAGTTTTGCTCATGGCTGTTTGATAGTAGTTAAAGAGGTGAAAAGTGATGAAAATGATAATAGATGGAAAAAAACGGGACACCGATGAACTCGGCCGAGACGTATTCTCTCGCCTGGTTTATTCCTTACGCTTGTCTTTCCTGTTGGCAATTGCCGGTACTATCCTCGGTGCCATTATCGGGACCTTCCTCGGCTTCCTTGCCGCCCGCTTCGGCGGTCTGGTCGATGATGTTTTAAATGCAGCCGTGGACTTTACCGCTTCGCTCCCCTTCATCATTCTCGCTCTGACGATTCTTGCCTTCCTCGGCACCAACGTCACGGTTATCGTGGTGATCATGGCCGTTTACGGGTGGGACCGTTATGCGCGACTGACAAGAAACCTGGCTCGTTCGGCCTACACCGAAGGGTACGCCAATGCGCTGGAAGGTTTGGGCATTCCCACATGGCGAATTGCAATTAAGCACATTTTGCCCAATATCGCCTCAGCGCTTGTTGTGAACATGACGCTTAACTTCCCGGGCATGATTTTGCTGGAAACCTCGTTGTCATTCCTTGGCGTGGGCGTGCAGCCTCCGATGAGCTCGCTCGGCACCATGCTCGGCTTTGGACGCGACTATTTGACAACGGCTTGGTGGATTGCTGTAATCCCCGGCATTGTGATTGTGCTTGCGACATTATCCATGTCCATCTTGGGTGACTTTGTACAACAAAAATTAGAACCTCAGGGCAGATAAAATGAATAAGAAAACCCGTTTTGTCATTGTCGGTTTCGACGGTTTGCGTCCCGACAACATCTCAGACGATATGCCGACACTGGCTGCGTTTATCGAGAAGTCCCATCACTGGAGCCGCTACATGGCGACCTTCCCGACGGAAACCTATGTCAATCATCCGACGATTTTTTCCGGTTTCCGCCCTAATCAGCACGGCATTATTGCCAACGCTTATTTCAATCGGAATGTGCCTGCAAAAGACGCTGTTTTCAGAGGCAACAGTGTGGCAAGTATCGAAGCCCACGATGCCATTTCGGATGTCATTGAGGTGCCGACTTTAGGCGACCGATTGGGTGCGGCCGGAAAAACACTTCGAGTGTTGTGCGCAAACTCCGAAGGCAGCACCCGCCTGCAGCATGTACACGCAGACCGCTATCCCGGTCACCTGAACTGCTGCGTACACAATATCGCCGCCACGCTGCCTCTTGAAGAACGAGAAACTTTACAGAGCCGGAGGGGCAACGGTGTGGAACTGACCTTCCCCGACTTTAACGGCACGGATCTCATTACGGATATTTTCTTCAATTACGAACTGCCGCGCGGTCTGGGTGACGTCACCATTCTTTGGATCGGAGAGCCGGATCATTCAAGCCATGAGTTCGGCATCAATGATGAGCGCACACGCCGCGCTCGCCGCCACGCTGACGAAGCCTTTAAGAGAATCCTTGATTGGTGGGAAAGCGACGGTAAAAGAAGTGGTGTTCAACTTGCCGTCATCTCCGATCACGGTCATGGCGAAGTAGCCGCACACTATGATTTGAAACAAAAGCTCATTGAAGGCGGTTGGAAAGTATTAACCGGTGCTCAACTGCGCCAAGGCGCCAGTCTTGACGAAAATGATCTCGTGATGGTTGGTGACTACACGCTCGGGTTATGGCTGACTCATCCCTCCGAAGCCAATTTAGTTCGTCTTCGTGACGAATTGATGGCAATCGATGAAGTGGGGATGATTTTCTCTCAACCAAAGCAAAATGCCGAAGTCAATGAAATTGAGGGGCAAGTTCCCGGTACTTTCTCTGAGGCATTGATTTTCTCCGATCATGAAAGAGGACCGGATTTGCGGGTGACCATGAGAAATAATCCGAAAACCGGCCGATTAATCATGGGACCGTCTCTGGAAATCGGCACCGGCAACCATGGTGGTTTGCTGCCTCAGGAAATCAATAGCGTTCTGGCTATTCAGGGTGATTGCTTCCAGGCTCAAAAACTGCAGCACTCGGAACCTGCCGGTCATGATGATTTTGCCGTTACTGTCATGACGGTAATGGGATTAATGGATAAAGACAAACTTCTGCAGCCTGTTCCTGCAGCTCGCGTACTGAGCGAAGCCATTGTCAATTGTGACCTGGGCAGCACAGAAGAAGAGGTTTTTCGCCTTAAAGAAGGGTCTTTTGAGCAGTACATCCGCAGAGTCCGCTTCGCTGACCGAGTTTACGTAACCGAAGGGGCCCGAGACGGAGTGTGTACAATCGCCGCATTAAACAAAATGGAGTAACACAGTCATGGATATTGTGATTCAAGGCGAAGGCGCTGGGGCCTTTGCTCATCAACTGACCATCAAAAATATTTGGGTAAAAGAAAATGCTGTTCGCATTAACGGCGCTGACGATGTTCTTTCCCAGGAATTAATGGCCGAGGCTGAGAAGCTGGGATTTGATGTCAACTGTCTTCCCGACGGTCTGAGCATCAAAGATTTCGGTCTTGTCACACTTGATATGGACAGCACGCTTATCGAACTTGAATGCATCGATGACATCGCCTGGCAATACGGTGTGGGAGAAGAAGTTGCCCGAATGACCGAAATCGCCATGCAGGGTCACATGCCGTTTGCTCAGTATCTGCGCGAACGGGCGGTTCTTTTCAAAGATGCTCCGGCCCATTTTCTGGATGTCACCGCATCACACGCCAAACTGATGCCGGGTGCTCGTGAACTGATCAATTTTGCCAAGGCTCAGGGTTTAAAGACCTACATTCTTTCGGGCGGCTTTGACGCGATCGCTAAGCGCGTCGTTGAGATGCTCGGCATGGACGGTTATCTTTGCAATCGCCTGGTGATTGAAGACGGAAAAATGACCGGTGAGGTGACCGGTCCCGGCGGCGGAGAGATCTTGGATGCTGACGGTAAACGCCGCGCCATGGAAATGCTTTGCATGCTCAATGGCATTCTTTGCGACCGTGCGATTGCGGGCGGCGACGGTGCCAATGACTTGGAAATGATCAAGGCTGCCGGCATCGGCTTCGCCTTCCATGGCAAACCGGTTGTTGCCGCGAGCGCTCCGTTTAATGTCAAACATGGCGGATTGGATGTCGTCGTGAATTTCTTTGTTGAAGCTTGGGATGATGCCAAGAAAGAGTAATCTCTGACAACACTGCACTTTACGATCGGGGCTTTTGAAAAAAAGCTCCGATTTTTTTGATATTCGTCAAAATTCTTTTTTGTCGACAGAGCAAAAGAATTTTCGACATTATCGAATCTGATTCTGCAACCTGTTGTTTTGTCAAAACTTTTAAAAAATCAGCCGGCTCTCCTCGAGGACTTATTTTCGACAGCCTTTTCTTTTGAAATAAAGAGTTTTACCTAAAAATAAAAATTTTTTACTACGCAATCTTCCTTAATCCGACTCTGAATAAATTTTGAAAAATTTGTCTATCTTATTGAAATTATTTTGTTTTCATTTTTGTCGATCATTCGTCGAGATAGTTCGCCCAATGTCTTTTGAATTCGTTCAATTTTCGCTGCCGACTCTACTTGTCCCGTTGAAATTGACCGCATAAACTGCCGAGAAATTGACTTTAAACGTGTGCGGAGTACACCATGAAAAAAATCCTTTTAAGCGCTCTCCTCGGCTCAATGCTTGCCTCATCTTCCATGGCTGCCACCCTGTTGGTCGGCACCGATGCAGGACTGGCTCCCTTTGAATTTAAAGACCCGAAAACCAATGAGATCGTGGGCTTTGACATTGACCTTATCACGGCTATTGCAAAGGCTGTCGGTGACGAAGCAAAAATTCAAAATATGCAATTTGCCGGTTTAATTCCCGCCCTGCAAAGCAATATGGTTGACGTCGGCGCTGCCGCCATCACTATTACACCTCAGCGTCAAAAACAGGTTCTTTTTACAGATCCCTACTACGACGTGGGTCTAGTCATGGTTATTCAAAAAGCCAATGCCGATAAATTCAAAACTCTCAAAGACATGGAAGGCAAACGCATCTGCGCTCAGATCGGCTCGACGGGGTCTATCTTGGCTTCCACTGTTAAAGGAGCCACTGTCGCCAATTTTGACCAAATCGGTGAAGCGTTCATGGAATTAAAGATGAACGGGTGTGATTCCGTCATGGTTGATAAAACGGTGACGCTCTACTACCTCACCAAACACAATGACGAAGACATCATGATGGTGCCTCACGTTTACAACCCCAAGCAAAATGGTTTTGCTGTCGCCAAAAATAACAAAGCCTTGTTAGACAAGCTTAACAAAGGCCTCAAGATCATCAAAGAAAACGGCGAGTATGACAGAATCTACGAAAAGTGGCTCGGCAAAAAGCCCCAAAGCGAACAAAAATAACTCTAATCCACTGAAAGCCTCGAACTAATAAAGTGAGAGGCTTTTTAAGCTAAAAAAACAATGACTCTCAGCAATCGTCTTCAAGAACTGACCCCGGAATTCACTGCTATCCGCCGGGATTTTCATCGTCATCCTGAATTAGGGCACTGTGAATGGGAAACGTCCCGCAAAATCTGCCGTTATTTAACTGACTGGGGATACGAAGTTCATGACAATATTGCCTCGACCGGCGTTGTGGCTCGTCTGAAAAAGGGAAGTTCAAAAAAATGCATCTGCATTCGCGCCGATATGGATGCGCTGCCCATTGCCGAAGCCAACCATTTTGCCCACGCCTCCGCCGTTGATCAAGTGATGCACGCCTGCGGACATGACGGTCACATGACCATGGCATTGATGGCTGCCAAATACCTCGCCGAAACCCAACACTTTAACGGTACCGTGCAATTTGTTTTCCAACCTTGTGAAGAGCAAGACGGTGGAGCAAGTGACATGGTTAACGACGGACTTTTTGAGCGTTTCCTCACCGATTGCATAATCGCCTGCCACAACTGGCCGGAAATCCCCGAAGGGAAAATCGGCATTAATTTTGAAACGATCATGGCCGGCTGCAACGCTTTCAAAATTGAAGTCAAAGGACGCGGCGGTCACGGTGCAATGCCCAATGAATCCATCGATCCCCTCTTCACCGCCATTCAAATTGTCAACAGCCTTCAAGGCATCATGACCCGTATAAAACGACCGTTGGATGCAGCGGTTATGTCTGTTTGCAAAATCCAGTGCGGAGAGACGTACAACGTCATTGCCGACAAAGCGGAAATTGAAGGTACCGTCAGAACTTTTTCTGATGAAGTCACCGATTTAATTGAAACAAAAATGGTTCAGATTGCCACTCAGGTGGGAACGGCGTTTGGCGCTGAAGTCACGGTCAATTTTGTGCGTCAAGTCCCGCCTGTGAGCAACTCTGCCAAGTATGTTCAGGCTCTCAAAGAGGCTGCCTGTGAAGTTTTCGGCAGTGAATCTGTCTGTTTACAGTCCCCAGTGATGCCTTCGGAAGACTTCGGTGTATTTCTGAAACATTGCCCTGGCGCCCTCTTTTTTATCGGAAATGGCAGCGGCGAACACCGACAAGAGGGGCACGGTCCGGGACCGTGCGCACTTCACAATCCTTCCTACGACTTCAACGACTCGATTCTTCCCGTCGGCGCCGCGGTTTTTGTAAAAACCGTGGAAAATTATCTCGCCTGAGCTCTAGCCGTTAATCGCTGCCAAGCGGTTAACGGCAATCAGTGACATTAAAGTCGATCCATAGACGATTGCTTTGTCATTGAAATCAAATTCACATTCATGCAAGTTGGCCCTATGCGACCCATCTCTGACACCCAAACGGAAAAGGCACCCGGGGCGAACTTGCGTCATGAAGGCAAAGTCTTCTGCCGTCATTTGCTGAGGAGCGGGCTTAAGCCCTTCTTCTCCCAACCAGTGGCGAACAATTTCTTTAACAGCCGAAGTCTGCTTAGGATGATTTAAAAGCGCCGGGTACAAACGTGTGTAATGACATTGAGCCCGGGCCCCATAAGCCTGAGCGACGCCCTCGGCAATCTCACCCAAACGCTTTTGAACACGATCCTGAATCTCCGGTTCAAAGCTGCGGCAGGTACCGACCAGTTTCGCCGTCTGAGGCAAAACACTCGAACCGTTAACATCGCCCGATACAATGGCTCCGAAACTCACCACCGCCGCCTGCAGCGGATTGACATTTCGGCTGACAATCGACTGCGCGCTCACCACAATCTGGGAGGCAACCAAAACACTGTCGACAGCGGTTTGCGGTCTGGCACCATGACCGCCGCGCCCGGTCACATCAATTGAAAATATTTCGGCGGCCGCCATGATGTAACCTTCATCAAGCCCAATCTGCCCCACATCCAACGTCGGCTCACAATGAGTTGCATAAATTTCAGCGATAGGAAACTTCTCAAACAGACCGTTTTGCACCATCAGTCGGGCGCCGGCATACCCTTCTTCGCCCGGCTGAAATATCACCGCAACACTTCCGGGAAAATCTCGGTGAGCAGACAAAAAGCGGCAAGCCCCCAAAGCCACGGTCATATGGCCGTCATGTCCGCATGAGTGGGCCTTCTTTTCATTAACTGAGGCGTAATCCAAACCGGTTTGTTCATTCAAAGGCAAGGCGTCCATATCCGCGCGTAAGCCGACCCAGCGATCACCTTTCTGATTGCCGTGAATCACTGCAACCACTGCCGTCGAACCAAAACCCGTGTGAATTTCATCGACACCGAAATCACGCAGTTTGCTTTTTATAAATTCCGCTGTTTCAGGCAATTTAAGCCCGATTTCGGGATGGCGATGCAAATGATGACGAGATTGCATCAGTTCATCGACATGTTCTGACAAATAGGATTGAATTTCACAAGCGCTGTACATAAAACTCTCCTCTGTGCTTTTTCAATGGTAAGCGCTCAGCAGCCAAAATGGTTTAGAGAATTGTTTTGTCATAGGGACTATCGCCTAAAACCGCATCAGTCACACAGTTAACCAAGCGACTTAGAACAAAAGAAACGGAAATAACTTTTATTTCTTATCGGCATTTCGACTACAATCGAAAACAATGTTGTTTCAGGGAGATTTCTATGAAATTGGTATGCCCGCCTTTTAAAGGTGAAAACAAAGGTCATTACAGTGCCGGTGTCATTTCCAAGGGAATGCTTTACGTCTCCGGCCAGTTGTCCATTGATCCCGATACGCGGCAAGTCTGCCAAGGCGATATCAAAGACCATACCCGTTTGGCCCTCAACAACGTAGACCGCGTTTTAAAAGAAGCGGGGGTAAGGCGCGATCAGGTTGTCTTTTGCCGCGTCTACACGCCGAATGTTCAATATTGGGGACCCATCAATGAGGTGTATGCGGAATTTTTCGGTGATCACAAACCCGGCCGCGTCATCGTGTCCACAACAGATTTACATTTCGGGTGTCTGGTAGAAATTGAAGCCATCGCTGAAATAGACGAATAGGTTAATAGATTCGTTTTGTCGCGTAGAAGAAGCCGGTTTTGTCCGGCTTTTTCTTCAGTTAGAAACAACAATTATGGAAAAATGACACTTAAATGAAATACCAGTTTATTTATGTCTCTTGGTATTTCTTTGATTTTAAACGGCATTTAAGTTTTACACCTTTTCAACACCAACTCATTCGGTCATTAAATCTTCATAAAAATCCCGAAATAAATTCATAACTCCCGTCTATAATTTGCGCATTATTGATAGGAGTTCCATTTTCATGCTCGAATTACGTCATATTTCAAAGCGATTCGGTGACCGCCAAATCCTCACGGATATTTCTTTAACGATTAATCAGGGTGAAATCGTTTCGATCTTGGGCCCGTCCGGCTGCGGCAAAACAACGCTTTTGAATTTGATTTTAGGGTTAACTGACTTAACGGAAGGTCAGTTGATTTACGATAACGAAGACTTGAGCCACGTGTCGATGAAAGACCGCGGTTTTAATATCGTCTTTCAGGATTTCGCGCTGTTCCCCAACCTGAACGCTCGCGACAACATTCTCTACGGTCTGCGCAACAATCCCAATGCGTCTACTCCCCAGGAAGTTGAAGAGTTGATCGATCTTCTTGGTTTGAGAAAACACCTTGATCAACGCATTGACGAACTCTCCGGCGGTCAAAAACAACGCGTCGCTATTGCCCGCACGTTAGTTTTGAAGCCCCGTTTGCTGCTGTTGGACGAACCGCTTTCGGCTTTGGACGGCATCATCAAGGAATCCATTAAAGAACGTATTCGTACGGTTGCCCGTCAATACAAGTTAACCACTTTGATCGTGACGCACGATCCCGAAGAAGCCCTGACGCTTTCCGATCGCGTTTTGATTATCAATGAAGGTAAGATCGCTCAGTTTGCCGATCCGCAAACGATTATCAGTGACCCTGCCAATGACTTTATCCGTCAGTTCATTCTCTCGCAGCTCAACATTAAGCGTACGAACATTTTGAAGCTCTTTAGCGAAAGTGTTCCGCAAACCACTGCCGCTTCGTCGCTTATTGCCAAACCGCAGCCCTTTCAAAGCTTCGGTCAAGCCGTAGCCTAAAAAGGAGTCAAACGAATGATCACGGCACTCTTTGGCAAAGGTCAGAAAGAACTTAAGATTCTTTATGTTCTGATCACCTTGACGCTGGCCGCCATTTTGCTTTACCCGCTCGGTTGTGTCTTATTTCAATCCATTCTGACGCAAGACGGCGGCCTGGGTTTTAGCAATTACTCTTCACTTTTGAGTCAGGGCACTTTCTGGACGGCTTTAGGCAACAGTTTTACCGTTTCGGGTATTTCTGCCGCCATTGCCACCGTTATGGCTTTTTTCTGTGCCTACGGTCTTCACTTCACGCGGATTCGTCCCGGTGTGAAGAAAATCATCCAAATCATTGTGCTTTTGCCGCTCTTTTTGCCGTCAATCACATACGGTTTTGCGGTGATTTATTCCTTCGGTCGATTAGGCTTAGTGAGCCAGCTGCTTGCCCCTCCGCCTTTCTCCATTTACGGATTCTGGGGACTTTTGATTGCAGACGTTATCTATACGTTGCCGCCGGCCTTTTTGATCCTGTACAACGCCTTTTTCTACGTTGACCGCAATTTCATAAGCTGATGGGGGACAGTCCCACACAAACCTTCTACATCACGGCAATTCGTCCGGTAGTGGGATCTTTGCTGTCAGCCTTTATCCTGAGCTTTTTCCTCTCGTTTACAGACTTCGGTATTCCGGTTTCCATCGCCGGCGAATATGAAGTGATCGCCACGCAGCTTTACACCACCATGATGGGGGCCATTCCCAACTTTGGTGAAGGTGCTGTTATTGCCATGGCAATGCTGGTTCCCTCTGTGGCTTCTGTCGTTATGCTGCGTTGGGTTGATCGTTTCAACTTCCGTTACAACAAGATTTCCAAGGGTGAAGTTTCCGTCAACAATGTCAGAGACGGTTTGTACCTCGGTTACTACCTGCTGATTTCGCTTGCTCTGTTGTCAGTGTTTGTGGTGATGTTTGTTGTGCCCTTTGTGAAGCAGTGGCCGTATCAACCGTTCTTCACGCTTGATGTCATTACCCGCATTGTCAACGACTCTTCAATTTGGCAAGTCTATGAACACTCGGTCTTTGTCGCGCTGGTTTCGGCCGCTGTCGGCACACTCTTCTGTTATGCCGCCGCACTTGTGAAGGCCCGCTCTCAGTTGCCCGATTGGTGCCAAACGACAATGGATTCCTTTGCAATGATTACCAACACGGTCCCCGGTATGGTACTCGGTATCGGTTTCCTCTTTGCCATGAGCGGAACGCCGCTGGCCAACACGTTCACAATCCTGGTTTTGGCCAACCTCGTGCACTTCTTCACGACTCCGTACATGATGGCCACCTCTGCCCTCTCGAAGATGAATGCCGGCTGGGAAACGACCGGAGCGCTCATGGGTGACAGCTGGATTAAAACTGTTTCCCGCGTGATCGTTCCCAACTCGCTGCCCACGCTGCTGCAGATGTTCCAATACTTCTTTGTGAGTGCCATGGTCACCATCAGTGCGGTGGTGTTCCTGACGGGTGCCCGCACGATGCTTCTGACGACCAAGATTAAAGAGCTTCAGTATTTTGAAAAATTTGAAGAAATTTTTGTTCTGTCTCTCTTGGTTTTCATGACCAACGTTGCCGCCAAGCTCATTTTCGACGCTTTGAGCAACTATGCACAAAACAACAACGGTCAAGGTTTATTGACCAAATTAAAACTTTTTTTGCAATCCCTGACGGCTCCCAAAGCGAGCCAATCGATTTAATATCAAGGAGTTAATCGTATGAAACGCATTTCTGCCCTTTCCCTCTCGGTTTTGACTGCCGCCGTTTTAGGCTTGTCTGCCTGCAGCGACAATACTGCAACCGAAACCAAGAAGACTGCCGCAGCAAGTGAACCGGCCAAGCAAGTCGTGATCTACACGAATGCTGACGAAGAAGCTCAACAAGCCATGAAAAACGCTCTCGATAACAATGGCTTCAAGGGCGCTTATCTGATGCAATCCTTCGGTACGTCTGAATTGGGTGGAAAGATCGCCGCTGAAGGCAAAAACATCGAAGCTGACCTCGTGACGATCAGCACCTACTACTTGGACAGCTTCCAGAAGAAAAACAAGATGTTCAAGGATTTGGCCTTCAAGGTTGATACCGTCAATCCGACCCCGTCTTACTACGCTCCGATTTTGGGTAACACCGGTGCCCTTTTCGTGAATACGGAAGTGTTGAAGTCCAGTAACCTTCCCGCTCCGAAGGCTATCGCTGATTTAGCTAAGCCCGAATACGCCGGTCACATTTCTGTGCCTGACATCATGGGTTCTTCCACCTCTTGGTTGATGACCCAAGCTGTGCTCTCTGCCGAAGGTGAAGAACAAGGTGCCAAGACCATCGCCGCCATTGAAAAGAATGCCGGTGCTCACTTGGAAAAATCCGGTTCTGCTCCGTTGAAGAAGCTGCGCGCCGGTGAAGTGGCCGTTGGTTTCGGTCTTCGTCACCAAGCCGTTGCTGATAAAGCCAAGGGTCTGCCGATCGACTACATCGATCCGGTTGAAGGCAACTTCCAATTGCAGGAAGCCGTGGCTGTGGTCGACAAGGGCGACAAGACCAATCCCAATGCTCAGAAAATGGCTGAAACCATCATCGTTCACGGTCGTGCTGAATTGTTGAAGTACTACCCGGTTGCTTTGTACAAGAACGAAACCGTTTCTGCTGAAAACAAGCCTGCCAATCCCAAGCTTTACAAGGAACCGTTGACGGTTGAATTGCTCCAAGCTCATCAAAAATTGGTCAAGGGCCAAAACAAGTAATTTTTAACAATAACCTGTTTATTGCGGGGCGGACAATGTCCGTCCTGCTTAACTTTTTAAATATAGAAAAATTATGCAGGATCCCAATGCTTATAAATTGCTGACCCCTGGTCCCTTGACAACTTCGCTGACGGTTCGCACTGAAATGCTCGTCGACCGCTGCACCTGGGACAAAGACTACAAAGATATGACGCAGGAAGTGCGCGCCGGCCTTCTGGAATTGGCCCACGCCCCTGCCGACCAATACACCACCGTCTTCATGCAAGGCAGCGGCACCTTTGGTGTGGAATCGGTTCTTTCTTCCATCCCCGGTGCAAACGATTGTGTTTTGGTACTTGTCAACGGCGCCTACACGGAACGTATGTGCCAGATTCTTTCTTACCATCACATTCATTTCAAACGCTTGGACTTCGCTTGGGACAGCATCCCTGATGCTGAAGAAGTCGGTAAATTCCTCAAGGTCAATCCGGATGTGACGATGGTCGCTATGGTACACAGCGAAACCACCACGGGTATTTTGAACGACATTGAAGCAGTCGGTGCTGTCGTTAAGGCTGAAGGGAAAACTTTCATTGTCGACGCTATGAGCTCCTTCGGCGGAGTAGATATCAACGTCCCCGAAATCGGTATCGACTTTTTGGTTTCCTCTGCCAACAAGTGCATCCAAGGCGTTCCGGGCTTCTCGTTTATCATCGCCCGTAAGGAAAAATTGCTTGCCAGCAAAGGCAATGCCCGTTCCTTGTCCCTGGATCTGTACGATCAATGGCGCGTGATGGAAAAGGACGGCGGCAAGTGGCGCTTTACCTCTCCCACCCACGTTGTCGCTGCCTTCCACCGTGCCATGCTTGAACTCAAAGAAGAAGGCGGAATTGCCGCCCGAAACGCCCGCTACGAACACTGCAATCGCATGCTTCGCGAAGGAATGAAGGCTTTGGGTTTTGAAGCTTACATTGATCCCGCTCACCAAGGTCCGATCATCACCACGTTCTTCTATCCGGAAAATGCCAACTTCACCTTTGCCGGCATGTATGACTATTTGAAGAGCCATGGCTATGTGATTTACCCGGGCAAACTCACCGAAAAAGATACCTTCCGTTTGGGCAATATCGGTGAAATTTATGAAGAAGATGTCACGAAGGTTTTAGCCATCTTTAAGAATTATCTCAATGAGGTGAATCATGCCTAAGATTGATGCAGTCATTTTTGACTGGGCCGGCACTACGGTTGATTTCGGCTCTACAAGCCCCGTCAGTGCTTTTATGGAAGCTTTCCGCCGCGCAGGCGTTGAAGTCACGGACGAAGAAACCCGTGCTCCCATGGGGCTGCTAAAGCGCGATCATATTCGCACAATGCTGCGCATGCCCCGCATTGAAAAAGCCTGGGAAGAACACTACGGCCGCACTCCCAACGCTGATGATGTGGAAGCCCTGTACGCTGACTTTGAACCGGCATTGATGGCAGTTTTGCCCAAGCACTGCGACATCAAGCCGTATGTGCTTGAAGCTGTTGCTGCCCTTCGTGAAAAAGGCATCAAAATCGGTTCTACAACCGGTTTTACCAACTCCATGATGGAAGTGGTCGTTCCTGAAGCCGCCAAAGCCGGCTACAGCCCCGACACCTTTGTCACCGCTGATGACACTCACGGATTCGGTCGTCCCTGGCCTTATATGGTCTTTGAAAATATGCGTCGACTGGGTCTTCAGGATGTCAGACGCATTGTTAAAGTGGGTGACACGGTCTCTGATATGCGTGAAGGGAAAAACGCCGGTCTGATCACGGTTGGTGTTACGGAAGGCAGCTCCGTGATCGGGTTGGACAAAGCCGCTTGGGATAAGCTCTCCGATATGGATCGCTTCTCCCTTCGCAAGAAGGCTCGTGAAACGTTCTTCGCAAACGGTGCTGACTTTGTCATCGACACCATGCAGGAACTGCCGAAATTGATTGAGACTCTTGAAAACGACAAACAAGGCTAACGTTTTCGAAAGTCTTTAAAAGAAAAACTCGTTCTCACGCCTCAATTTGGCCACGGGAGCGAGTTTTTTCTCAATGGCCTCCTGAGCCGGCGGCGGCAGGCTTCTTGCCCTTTGCGGACAAAGAGCAACACAACGCATGCACAAAATGCACTTAGTCAGATCTGTTATCTTAGGATCAGTTGCCGAAATCGCCTTTGTCGGACACTGCTGAATGCACATTCCGCAATGTACACAGCTATTGCTGACAACCGGAGTAAAGGGCATTTTGCTCCAGTCTCGGTACGGACGAGTCCCCGGTACTTTGACAGGCACCGGATGGACATCATCGAATTTTTTCATAGCAAATCGCGCAAAGACAGAGAGATTTTGATAGTCCGTATCAGTGGGACGATTGGCTGCCACTGTCGGTAACATTGAATGTTGGGCAACAATAGCGGCACTTGCAACAGGAACAGCCCCACGCGCCGATACCGTATCATTCAATTCCAGCAGAGCATCTTCGTAGGCACGATTACCGTAAGTTACCAAGGTGATCGCACGAGTTGCATCAAACGAGATTTTCTGAAGTCTATCCACGACAAGTCCGGGAATTCTGCCTCCGTAAACGGGGCAGGCAATGATGACGCGTTCATCCCGTGAGAAAGCAAGTTCTTTAAGAAAAGGATCTGACAGATCGACTGTGCGACCAATTCCGCCTATTTGCTCGGCGATATGACGAACAACCTTTAAAGTATGACCGGCCGCACTGAAATATATGATCGAAAATTGCATGGGGCACCTCGTTTTCTTTCCATCATAACGCTAAAACCGCAACAGAGCGTGATCGCGGTCAGCAACGGTATCAAACCTCAAGGCACTCGGCACCTCTGAAGACAGGTGCCGTAAGTCGCTGCAGTGATCAGAGATAAGCCCACATAAACAAGAGAATGACTTGACCGGTTATCACACGCAAAAACATCGCCAGCGGATAGACCGTTGAATAGGCCACCGCCGTGGCGCTTTTTTCTGAAAGCGAGGCTGCGTAAGCCAGAATCGGCGAATTCGTGCAGGCACCGATCAGCAAACCCAAGATGGAGTGATAGTTGAGTTTGCAGAATACTCTCGAAACAATACCTGTTAAAACCTGAGGAATCAGAGTTATGCAAAAACCGATTCCTGCGTACAAAAGACCGCTGCCGGAAACCAATGTATCTACAAAAGTTCCGCCTGCCGTCAGCCCGACGCTGGCCAGGAAAAGAGAAATCCCGATTTCTCGAACAGCCAGATTAGCGGCATTTGTTGTATACGTTGCCAAATGAAGCGAGGCGCCGAATCGCCCAAGCAAAATGGAGATAATCAAAGGACCGCCAGCTAACCCCAATTTAATCGGAGTCGGCATCCCCGGAATCATCAACGGAATGGAACCCACGAACACACCGAGCGTAATGCCCAGGAAAATAGCGGCCAGATTGGGCTGCTCCAAGACTTTCGGGTGATTTCCGACAATACCGGCCAGGCGTTTAATGGAATCAATCGGACCGACGCACTGCAGAATATCGCCGACTTGCAAATGCATCTTCGCATAAGGGAACAATTCCATACCGGCGCGCCAGACACGAGTGATATGAACACCCTCTTGATTGGCAAATTCCAAATCCGCCACTGTACGCCCATTCATTTCGTCACGAGTGACAATCACTCTCTGGCGATCAATGGGAGAAGTTTTTGTTGCCAAATCGATGCGTTTATCCTCCTGACCGAAGGCCGCGATGATATCCATCTTTTGATCCGGCGTGGCGACAATACGAATCGTGTCACCATGATGCAAAACCGTATCGGCAAAGGGGCTGCTGATTTGACCTCTGTGCAAAAGTCGTGAACAAACAAATGGTCTCGGAATACGACGACGGCATTCACGAATGGTTAAACCGTCGAGCATATGATTGGTGATATAGACGTGGAAAACAACCGGTGCCTGGTTGATTTCTCTCTCTTCATCTTCCCATTGCTGATCTTCCTGCTGCAAATCCACTTTAAAGAGAACCCGCAGGAAAATTGCCACCGCAATAATAGTCACCAGCCCCAAGGGATAGGCACAGGCGTATCCGACGGCGATATCTTCACCCGTATACCCCATGTCTGCCAATGCTTCTTTAGTAGCGCCAAGACCCGGCGTACAAGTGATGGAGCCGTAATGAACACCCAGAATTTGCGCCAATGAAATATCATTCTGGAAGATGAAAAATAGAATAACGGTTATGGCGATACCCGTGAAAACCGTAAAAAGCATCAGCGCATTAAGAACCAAGCCGACGCTTTTAAACGATGAGAAAAAAGACGGGCCGACCTGCAGCCCGACAAAGAAAATAAAGATGATAAGCCCGAAGTCACGGGTAAAAGCTAAAACATCCAAGTCAACTTTTACCCCAAAGTGCGCAAAAAAGAGACCGACAAACAGGACCCCGATCACGCCCAACGAAATACCTTTGACTTTAACTCGCCCGACGGCCAAACCGATCGTGATGATCGCCGCATAAACCAATGCGGTGTGAGCAATAGAATTCGTATCCGTCAAAAGAGAATGAAGCCATTCCATATCACCAACTACCTTTGTCCGAAAGACGGGCTGTTAGTTGAAAAGAATTAGGGAAATTTCAGTACAGGCGTAAGTGTATTCGAGGTGAAAGAAATTCTCGATCCATGAAATCCCTGAATCAAATTGACGAATTTCAAATGAGCGGTCGCCTCTCGTTTATTTTTTCATAAACAGGATTGGGAAAGGTCCGCCTTGTTCGTCGGTTTCCGAACGTGCATAGACACTGAATCCCATGTGTTCATAAAATCCTTTGGCCTGAGGATTTTGCTCATTGACAACCACTTCATTGATTTGCCAGCGCGCATCAGCTTGTAAAAGCAACTGCTTGCCGATCCCTTTTCCGCGGCAGTCTGAAGAGATAAAAAGCATTTCTATCTTGTGTTCGCTCAGACCGATAAAACCCAAGGGAGCCTCGTTTTCACCAAAAGCGACCATTAATCGAGGAACTTCTTTTAAAGCCATCGGCACATATTGTTTAATATTCTCAATGTCTGAAGGCTGCAAAAAACAAGTGAGTTGCTCTAACAGATCCCTCCCATACTTCAACCAATTCCCTCACCAACTTTTCGGATCTTTCCTGAGGCTGCAGTTCACGGCATTGCATAATGGATTTCCTTAGAAATTCGGATTATTGAAAAAATATCAAAAAAAATCCGCACAGTCTTAAAACCATACGGATCATTGATGGTGCCCGTTGACACCCTTGTGCCGCCCGGAAAATTTTAAGAATTTTTAGGGGAAAACGATAGCTCAATGGGTGGCGAAAACGAGACGGAGCGAGTGGATTTGTTAGGGTCGAATGTCTGACTAGAACAACCGCCCTCGAAGATGGAGATCGCCTTCGTAGATTATCGAATTGCGACGTTGGCGTCCTTCGCACGATCCACGTAACCCTGCACCCTAGACGGTGAGCGAGAGTGAAGTGTCGCCTGCGTCTTGCAGCCGCTGGCGAAACCGTCCAGCTTAATCGAGCCGCTAGGGTTCAAATCCACGTCTATCGTCAGCGCTGAGCAACCATTGAACGTATCAGTGAAATCGGTGACATGAGGATTATTGACGAATAGGTCTTTTGGGACACTACGGAGGCTTTTACAGCCACGAAACAGGCTGCTCAATGATTTTGTATTCACAAGGTGAGGGAGCGGCGCCTGAACCTCCTTGACGTAGTCCCGTCGGAAATCCAATGACCTAGCGCTTCATAGAACCCCTTGGCACCACGGCGATTGCGTATTCAGACTATGGATTCTTCCTCATTTCCTTTTGTTGGCTTTGGACGAAGTTTTTCAAATTATTTGTAGTGTAGGTAACGTTACTCGGGTAATAAAAGACATCACAAACGCTTTGTATTGTTGCCTCACCGATAGTATTGGGAACCGCTCTTTTCCATTCCGAAACTCTATCGGAAGCATAAACAAGTTTCCCTTTGAGATAGAACAGTCTTTGCCTTTCGCGCATGGTTTTTCGTTCACAGTTAACCTCGGTATCTGTTAACTCCGAATCGTAAGGCAAACTTCGATCTACGTTGACTGTTAAATTCCAGAAAGAAGCTATATCTCCCGTTTCCACAATAGAGCTTTTATCAACGAACATTCTGAACTTTTGATCCGCCGAGTCCACATAATGCACCCAGTCAGCAGCCCAACACGGAAGTGCTATCAATAGCAGTAAAGCCAAAGTATATTTTCGGAACATACAACACCTGACGCCCAAAACATAACCTTGATTTGTAGATTATCAAATCGTATTTTTAGTGTAAAGGGAAAAACAGTATCTTCCCCATTCAAGCATGATTTCATATCGAGCCTTCACTAATAACGATCGATCATAAGCACCATTGAGGGGCTTAACTTTATGCAACAAACATAACTCGACCTCTTCCTGATCAAACTTCTTTCGATTTGCCTCTGACGAAAAGTAAGTTCGGAAACTAGATCTGGCTGTTCCATGTTGAGTTATAGTCATTGGAGCCCCTTTATCATCCTGCATATTTGGATCTGTCCATGGACTTAATCCTTTTAAAACACGTTGTTCATTCATGTAGTGGATCATTCGTGAAGGTGCAGAATCACTCAGACTCGTTCCCCTCAAACTTGGGAATATTATTCTCTCATGCTGGCGAGTCTCCCTCATCATTTCGAGAATATGAATTGCTTGCGGGCTCAATAAGATTGTTCGTAGACCCTTACCCTTATTTTTGTCATGCTCAATCGGTATCTCCCAACTGGGAATCGGAGTGTTTAAGTTAAACTCTGCCCATTCTGCCAACCTTACTGCCTTAAATCTCGTCGCTGTCAGAATACTAAATGCCACAGCCAGAGCACCCGCCGATCTGTTTTCAATGAGCGAAACCATAAATTCTGGGATTCGCTCATAAGGAAGAGCAGCTCGATTTTCTCCATCTGTCCTTTGGATAGTCAAGGGTTGTAAAAGCACTCCAAGAATGCCGTTTTTATCAACTGGATTTTCCCCTTGGTAATAACCATGAACGATTGAATAGGCAAAAATTCTTCGTAGCAAGTAGTACAACTTGTCTCCGCTTGCCTTATGGTCCCATATAGGAGTTAATACTTCGGCGATATCTTGAACCGTTATTTCATGGGTCGCCTTTTTCTCCAAGCGTGGGAATGCGTATTTCCTTAGACGCAGATATGCTGAATGTTCCCCGTTTTCATTATTTTTCCAGACACCGATTTCTCGCTGATATTCCAACCATTCCATGGCGACGCTACGAAAGGACTTTTTGAGACATTCAATTTGCTTATCAAGCGCCTGAACTTTCGTTAAGGATTGAACTTCTCTTTCCTTTTTCTCAATCCGCGGATCAATCCCACTATCAATTTTTAATCGATACTGAACAGCCATTTTTCACGCTTCTAACAGCGTGAGGTTTCTTGGCAAATAGCAGTCACGACGAACACCTTTTGAACACCAACGCATTAAGAACCGGAGTTTGCCGTAACGCTTACGAACATACAACCTAAACTTTTCAGAAACTAGCTCTTAGTACCCAACCTTAAAGTAACACTTC
>CAJKMT010000010.1 GCA_905201055.1 uncultured Sutterella sp.
GTGGAGTATGGCAGACAATTGTATTTGGGTTTGCAGGTGTAGCGCAAAGAGAAGATGGTATGTTGAAAGTTCATCCGAATATGCCAAAGGAATGGCAGGGATTAACATTCCGTCTGCATTATAGAGGGGCATGGCTTGAAATTACGGCAGATGGAAGTAATCAGGCAAAGGTCATTCGTCTTGCAGGAGAACCTGTAGAAGCTGAAATAAATGGAAAAGTAACAACAATCTAAAAAAGAGACGGGAGGATATATGATGAAAAAATGGCTGGCAATCGGAGGACTTATACTGGTTACGGTCATATGGGGAGGCGGCTTTGTCGCAAGTGATATGGCACTGGGAAGCATGAAGCCTTTCCAGATTATGATGGTAAGATTTTTGTTGGCATCTGTGCTGATGGGGATGATCAGCATGGGACAGCATAAAAAAGAAGGGAAACTTGAGAATCGTGCAGGTGCAGCCCACCGGCATGATGACCGCTTCAATCGGAGAAGAACTCGTCACATCACCGAGCTTGTGGTGGTCCACGATACCCTTCAAATTGCACTGATCGATATCGGCAGGTGCCTGAGCCTTATCAGAAAAGTCAACAAGATAGACATCCTGACCGGCAACACTGGTCACCACTTCTGGGGCGCTCAAACCGAAACGATCCAAAATGAAGGCGGTTTCGGGAGCGGGCTTACCTTGGGCAACAGCCTTAACATCCAGACCTCTTTGACGATAGAGATCAGCGCAGGCAATTGCCGATACGATACTGTCACTGTCAGGGTTCTTATGACCTAAAATCCAAGCGGACATTATTTATTCCTTTGTTTTTGAATTTCAAAAAGTGCGGACTCTTTGATGAGCCCGCAAACACAATTTAATAATTTTAGTCAAATTAGCTGATGCTGAGAAGACCTTCGATCGCTTCCTGCACCCTGTCGTCTTTGGCCGAAACAAGCGCCACGTTTCTGAATCCCACCTCTTCGAGCTGTGCCTTGGGTCTGGGATGAATGGTGAGTACAAAACCTTTTTGCAGCCATTCAAGCGCGCCGGGCACGGTTTTTACGGCGTGAAGCAATACACCGACTGCATCGGTACTCGTCAGATAGACAATGGGCACCGGACCGGTAACGGCTTTTTGCAAGCGTTCAAGCTCATAGTTTGACAATTCAAGCGGTGCACGCTGATAGGCAGGCAGCACTTCAACGTCGGTGCCGTGGGCAAGCAGCTGCTCACGCAGCCATTCACGCCCTACCTGACCTCTTACGATTAAAACACGTGACGGGAAACCGCGGCTTTTAAGCAGCTCAAAAAGACGCTCTGAACCGGACTCAAAAGTCTCGCCTTCGGGATACAACACATGGATGTCCTCCCCCCAGGCTGAGCGAATAACTCGGGCAGTGCCCGAGCCGATCGTGGCAAGCGTGATGTGTTCGGGCCATTTCTTTACATAAACAGCACTGGCAGCCACTGCTGAGGGGCTCGCCAAAAGCACCATATCAAAATTGCTGAGGTCGGAAAGCCGCTCCTTAACTCTTTGGGGCTCTTCAGGAGGCAAAATCGTAAAGGCGGGCCACTTCCAAACATTCATGCCGAGCCTGCCCAAGCGCTCAGCCAAACGCTCGTTGGGAGCTCCCGGCCGCATCAAAATAATCGGTCTTTGATAATGAATCATAAATGACTCTTATTGCTGTTGATTGGCCAATAATTTTTCAATATAGCGCTGCGCGCCCTGTTTTAAAAGATCCTCGACCACTTCCTGAGCCAAACGTTCGGATTCGCTCCAAGGACCGACAGCCCGAGCAAAGACGCTTTCGCCAGTCGTGTGATCTCCCACCAAAGCTCGAAGAGTCATCGTGTCATCAGAAATGGTGGCGTAAGCGGCCAAAGGCACCTGGCATGATCCGCCCAAAGCGCGGCTCACAGCGCGTTCAGCCAGACAGCAGGCACGCGTGCGCTCATCATTGATAAAAGCCACCGCTTGCCGGGTAGCTTCATCGGAAGCCAAACACTCAATGCCGAGAGCTCCCTGACCGGGACTGGGAAGAGAAATATCATCGCTGATAATTTCACGAATGCGCTCCTGCAGGCCCAAACGCTTCAACCCGGCGCTGGCCATTACCAAGGCATCAAATTCACCGGCATCGAGCTTTTTCAAGCGGGTTCCGACATTGCCGCGAATGGGTTTGACCGTGAGATGCGGAAACTTGGAGCGAAGCATCAGCTCACGGCGAAGGCTGGCAGTCCCCACAACCGCTCCCGCAGGCATACTTTCAAGAGATTCATATCGAGGGCTGACAAAAGCGTCGCGCGGATCTTCGCGGCTGCTCACGGCACCCAACACAAAACCCTCGGGCAGCTCCATCGGCACATCCTTTAAAGAATGCACTGCCAGGTGAGCTGCCCCTTCCTGCATGGCCATTTCAAGTTCTTTGACAAAAAGTCCCTTGCCGCCGATCTTTGAAAGGGTCTTATCCAAAATTCGGTCACCCTTTGTTGTGATTCCCAAAAGATGAACATCTTTTTCAGGGTAACGTTTTGCCAAAAGAGCCTGAACATGCTCAGCCTGCCACAGTGCAAGCGGGCTTTCACGAGTCGCAATAACAATACTGTCAGACATGATTGATCCTAACTTCAAAAATAAATGATGCGAGATTGTGTCACGTTTTCCTTAAAAAGACCTGAGACAATCGAAATCTATTGAATTTCGCTTTTTTGCGTTAATTGTTGCTCTATGTTTCAAACATATTAATTATTCTGTCGACAAATAGTCTTATACCACTTTGATTTTATTGGTATTTTCAACTAGATTCCGAATATTTCCCTTCAAAAGTCCCGTTTTTGTTCAACTGAATTGCGTAGAATGCGAAATACCTGTTTTCTTATGGTGAATTGAAAATGACTACTGTTGCTACAGAACACCTTGATCCCTTGGCTCAGAAGAAAAAGGCCTGGTCCGGTCGTTTCTCGGAACCGGTTGCCGATTTCGTATTGCGTTACACCGCTAGCGTTGATTTTGACAAGCGCATGGCATTGGCCGATATCGCAGGCTCCATCGCTCACGCAACGATGATGAATAAGTGCGGTGTGCTGCACGATGAAGACTTGGCCGACATCAAGCGCGGCATGAAGCAAATTATTGAAGAAATCAAGAGCGGAAAATTTGAGTGGAAGCTCGAACTTGAAGACGTGCACTTGAATGTCGAAGCCCGCTTGACGCAGTTGGTGGGTGACGCCGGTAAGCGCCTGCACACGGGCCGCTCCAGAAATGACCAGGTAGCCACCGACATGCGTCTTTACATGCGTGAAGAAATCGACACCATCACGGATCTGGTCGGTCAGCTGCAGGAAGTGCTCGTGCACCTTGCCGCCAACGAAACCGATACCATCATGCCGGGCTTTACGCACATGCAGGTGGCTCAGCCGGTTACACTCGGTCACCACCTTTTAGCCTATGTGGAAATGTTTGAACGCGACAGAACGCGTTTGATCGATCTTCGCCGCCGCGTCAACCAATCGCCTTTGGGTGCTGCCGCCTTGGCAGGCACCACCTACCCGATTGACCGCAACTATTCGGCCGAACTCCTTGGCTTTGAAGCGGTGATGCAAAATTCGCTCGACGCTGTGAGCGACCGCGACTTCTGCATCGAATTTACGGCTGCCGCATCACTGATCATGATGCACATCTCGCGCTTGTCTGAAGAGCTGATCTACTGGATGAGCCAACGCTTTAAATTCATGATGCTGCCCGACCGCTTCACAACGGGCTCCTCCATCATGCCGCAAAAGAAAAACCCGGACGTGGCTGAAACGGCTCGCGGCAAAGCCGGTCGTGTGGCCGGTGACCTGATCAGCCTCACGGTTCTCATGAAGGGCTTGCCTCTTGCATACGCCAAGGACACCCAGGAAGATAAGGAACCGGTATTTGACGCCATCGACACCGTGAAGGATACGCTTCGCGCCTTTATTGAAATGATGCCCGGCGTGACGCCCAACCGTGAAGAAATGAAAAAGGCTGCTCAAGCCGGTTACCCGACAGCCACCGATTTGGCCGACTACCTCACCAAGAAGGGGCTGCCCTTCCGCGAAGCTCACGACGTGGTGGGCTCTGTGGTGAAGCTTGCCAGCAACCGCGGCTGTGATTTGGCCGAATTAAGCCTCGACGAATTAAAGGGCTTTAGTGAACTCATCGAAGAAGACGTTTACGAAAAGGCCTTAAAGCTTGAAGCAAGTGTTGCCGCTCGTGATCATGTCGGCGCCACAGCACCCAATCAAGTAAGAAAACAAGTGGCTCGTTGGAATGGCATTTTTGAAAAGCGTCATTCAGAACCCAAGGGCAAACGTCTGGCTGATTTACTTAACTGCTAATTAGCCGATTCGCCGGACTCATACCGCCGTTTCCCTCTTTGGGATCGGCGGTTTTTCTTTGTCTAAATAAAAGCACCTAGAAATCTTTTTATTCCAGGATCAACACCTAAGCAGAGGCACTTATTTTTCTCAAACTTCGTTTCTGATATAGGCTCTTTAACCTATAAAGATTTGTAAACAATTTGAGAAAATGAAAGAAATTATTCGTGAAAGGAGTCCGATATGTCTACAGTGCAGGAACCGACCCCGCGATGGTCGGCGCTCTCCTCAAAACCCAGCAGTTCAGTGATTCGTGATTTGTTAAAGCTGCCCGCAGGCGTCATTTCTTTTGCCGGCGGTCTCCCCTCTCCTGAAGGTTTCCCTCTTGATGATATCGCCAAGGCCTGTCAAACGGTCATTGCCAAGGAAGGCAAACATGCCCTGCAGTATTCCATGGTTGAAGGCGAAATTGCCCTGCGTCGTGAAATTGCCCGCAGAGAAACGCAAAAAGGCATTCCCACAGACTACGAACAGGTTCAGATTGTCTCCGGCAGCCAACAGGCCTTGGATCTGATCGCCCGTATCTTTATTGACAAGGGCGACAAGGTGCTCGTTGAATCGCCGACTTATATGGGTGCGCTTCAAGCCTTTGATCTTTGCGAACCTAACTATGTCAGTCTGCCATGCGACACCGATGGTTTAAATCCGGCTCAATTTACCGAAGATGTCTGCCGCGGTGCCAAGTTTGCCTACGTGATGCCTACGGCAAGCAACCCCACGGGACTGACGATTTCCGAAGAACGTCGCAAACTCTTGTGTGAAAAGGCCCGTGAATTCGACATGATCCTGGTCGAAGACGATCCCTACGGTGAACTCTGGTATGACCACGAACCGCCCGCCTCGCTTCGCAAGTGGGCACCGGAACGTGTGATCCGTTTAGGCACGCTCTCGAAGATCCTTGCCCCGGGCTTCCGCTTGGGCTACATCATTGCGCCGGCATGCGTACTCGATAAAGTCGCGCAAATGAAGCAGGCAATGGACTTGCACACGTCCACCTTTACGCAGCTCATTTCGGCTCAAGTCTTCAGCGAAGATTTGTTGGTGCGTCATTTGCCCAGCGTACGTGAACGCTATAAGACTCACGCCAACGCCATGCTTGACGCATTGAAAGAATTCATGCCCGAGGGCGTGACCTGGACGCATCCGACTGCCGGCATGTTTATCTGGGTGACGCTGCCCGAACACGTAAACGCTACCGAACTTGCCCGCGAAGCGTTGGCACACAACGTTGCCTACGTACCGGGCGAAGTCTTCTACGCGGGCTCTCACGTTGAAAAGAACCACTTCCGTCTCTCGTTCGTCACGGTTGACCCTGATCGAATTAGAGAAGGCGTGAAAAATTTGGCTGAAGTCATTCGATTGCGAATTTGATTCTCCCCGATTTATCAGGCTGTCTACCTCCGGGCCCGATAAATCGGGTGAAGGGATAGACAGCCTTTTTGTATGCTTTTTTAATTGTTTTTCACTTAATCAATAGGAACAGTACACCATGAACGGCTTAATCTTGATGGCTTGTACGATCGTGGCGCTTTTCGTAGGCTATCGCTTCTATGCGAAGTGGCTCGAAAACACCTGGGGTGTTGACCCCAACGCCAAGACACCGGCCCAAATGAAAAATGACGGCAACGACTACGTGCCCACGAGTAAGTGGACCGTATTCTCACATCAATTTACGTCCATTACGGGCGCGGGTCCCGTCACCGGTCCGATTATCGCTGCGATGTTCGGCTGGCTGCCCGCCACCCTGTGGATGATCTTCGGCTGCATCTTCTTCGGTGCCGTCCAAGACTTCACCGCTTTGTACGCTTCCGTGAAAAACGGCGGCAAGTCCATGGGCATGATGATTGAACAATACATCGGCCGTACGGGTCGTCAGTTGTTCCTTCTTTTCTGCTGGCTCTTTACCCTTTTGGTGATCTCTGCCTTCTGCGATATCGTTGCCAACACCTTTAACGGTTTTACCGCTCAAGGTGCTCAAATCATGCCTAACGCGGCAGCGGCTTCCATCTCGATTCTTTACATGTTTGTGGCCGTCGCTTTCGGTTTGTACATCAAGTACAGAAAGCCCTCCGGCACCGAACAGCTCGTGGTCGGTATCGTTTTGATGGTTCTGATGCTTTGGATCGGTATTGCCAACCCGATTTACGCTGACGCAGTCACCTGGCGCTATGTGGTCTTCGCTTACCTTTTCTGCGCCGCTGTGATGCCGATGTGGCTTTTGAAGCAACCCCGCGACTATTTGAGCATGTTCCTTTTAATCGGCATGATTTTGGGCGGTGTGATCGGTGTGTTTATCAAGAACCCCGACATCAACATGCCCGCTTTTGTCGGCTTTGAAGTCAAAGGACTGGATCTCTTCCCGATGCTTTTCGTGACGATCGCCTGCGGCGCTGTCTCAGGTTTCCACAGCCTTGTTTCCTCCGGCACCTCTTCTAAGATGATTGCCAATGAAAAGGATATGCGCCTGGTGGGCTATGGATCCATGTGTGTTGAAACCGTTTTGGGTGTGGTGGCTCTGATTGTGGTCTGCGCAGCGGCCACCGACGGCGTGTTGCCCTCCGGCACTCCATTCCAACTCTTCTCGAATTCCATCGCATCCTTCTTAACCGACATCTTCGGCCTGCCCACTGATGTGAGCGCCTGCATTATGACGATGTGCGTTTCCGCTTTGGCTTTGACTAGCGTTGACGCCGTAGCCAGAATCGGCCGAATGAGTCTGCAAGAACTCTTCACACCACCCGAAGGCGTGGAAAAGAACGGCGTGCAAAAACTTTTCACCAACCCTGTTTTCGCCACCATTCTCACACTGGTTTTAAGTTACCTCTTGTGCTTGGCCGGTTACATGAGCATTTGGCCGCTCTTCGGCTCCGCCAACCAATTGCTCTCTGCTTTGGTGCTCACGAGCTTGGCCGTGTTCCTTAAGGCGACCGGACGCAAAGGCTGGATGCTTTACGTGCCGATGACCATTATGTTCTGCGTGACAATGACCGCGCTCGGCATGTCTGTCTGGCGCATCTTCGGCGCTCTTTCTGCCGGCACGTTCGTCTTCATGGTTGACGGCTTGCAGTTGATTCTCGCTGTGGCTTTGATTGCTTTGGCATTGATGGTTGTCATGCACTGCCTGCCCAAGTTGTCGGATAAGAAAGCCCAATAACACTTACTTCTTTTGACACTAGAAAAATCGGTCGCCAAAGCGACCGATTTTTTTCGAGTGTTTGAAACGTTTATCGTTTTCGTGAAAGCGCCAGAAAAACAGTCAGCACAATAATCGGAACCAGATAATAGAGACCCGGCACAGCCAAACCGTAGTACCAAAGATGAGAAACCTCCGGAGTTCGCCAGATACTCACCGCCTCAAACGCTGTATGTCCAAGACCGACATAAATAAGGCAACGCAAAAATTGCTCTAAAAAACGACGCACTTTATCGGGGATTACCATCTGGCTCTCCAATTAGGTCCGTCTGGCGTTATAGACGCCCGGCAAATCTTGAATGGCCTTAAGCGATCGCTTCAGAGACTCGGCCTGTGAAATTTCCACATTAAAGCGCCAGTGCATATCCGTTTTAACCACTTGGGAACTCATGCTGATGATGGCGATTTTTTCTTTCATGAAAATTTCACTCATGTCTTTCAAAAGTCCCGGAATATTTTGACCGACTACCAGCACTTCAACAGGGAAGACTGCGCCTTCGGCATTACCCCAACTCACTTCAATTAAGCGTTCCTGACCTTTTTCATCCAAGTGACGAACATTGGGACAGTCGGCTCTGTGAATCGTCACACCGCGTCCGCGGGTCACAAATCCTACGATCTTATCGGGAGGTGCCGGATGGCAGCAGCGGGCAAGCTGCGTTAAAAGCGAATCAACGCCGACCACCAAAACTTTGCTCTTAGCGTGCTCAACCTTGGATTTGGAGGTGAAAATCTCTTTCTTTTCCTCTTCCTGAGGTTTGAGAACTTTTTCAATGCTCTTAAAGCCGAATTCTTCTTTGGCTGCGCCTACGAAGAGATCCTCAATCGTGTCATAACCCAGGCGCTTGGCAAGTTCTTCAAGCTTAAAGGCTGTTTTCCCAAGTCGGGCAAGATCCTTTTCGACGATATCCCGACCCGCATTGACCATTTCTTCAACGGCTTTTTGATTAAACCATTGACGCACCTTACCGCGAGCACGGTTGGTCACCACAAAGCCCAATTCGGGATTGAGCCAGTCGCGGCTCGGACCGCCCGCTTTTGCCGCTACGATTTCAACAGTCTCACCGGTCTTCAGTTTGTAGTTAAGCGGCACCATTTGTCCGTTGACTTTGGCGCCACGGCAACGGTGTCCCAACTCGCTGTGCAGATGGTAGGCAAAATCGATGGGCGTAGCCCCCGCTCGCATTTCAACAACGCGCCCCTGAGGGGTGAGTACATAAACATGTTCATCCTCAACACCCTTGGGTCCTTCAGGCTTAACATCGCTGCTCCAAGCCAGAAGCTGGCGCAGCCAGGCGACTTTCTGGTCTTCTGCGCTTTGAGTGCTTTTTTCCGAATTACCCGCTTCCTTGTAGCGCCAGTGCGCTGCCATACCGAGCTCGTTATACTCGTGCATTTCGCGCGTGCGAATCTGGATTTCAATCGGACGCTCTTTGGAGTCCAAAATCACCGTGTGAAGCGAGCGATAGCCGTTCGGTTTCGGGTTCGAGATATAGTCGTCGTACTCTGAACTCACACCGGGGAAATTTTCCTGAACGATGGAGAGGACTTCATAGCACTGCTCAACGTTACCCACAATGATGCGCAAAGCGCGCACGTCATAGAGCTGATCAAAACGAAGATGCTTGCGTTCCATCTTTTTGTAGATGGAATAAATATGCTTGGGCCGACCGGAGACCTCTGCCTCAATCCCCTTTTCAGCAAGCATTGAACGAATTTTATTGACCGCATCTTTCATGAAAGCCAAACGAGCTTCGCGGCTTTCATCGAGCTGGCGGGCAATTTCATTGTAGATATCGGGCTTAGTAAAGCGCAGCGACAGGTCTTCCAATTCCCACTTGATCTGCCAGATACCCAAACGGTTGGCAAGCGGCGCATAAAGCGCGAGAGTGTCGGCACCGTAAGCTTTTGCACCTTCCGGGTCATCCTTTTTCATCGCATAGTAGCGAAGCGTCTGCAGGCGGCTCGAGAGCCGCAGAATAACCACGCGAAGGTCCTTGCACATGGCAAGCACCATTTTCCTCAAAAGCGCATCCTGCGCTTTAAGCATCAGCTTGTCGTTGCCTTTTTCATCATCCTCGGCAGGCATCAGACGCGTTTTGCCGTTTAATTCAATCAGACGGTGCAGCTCATTGACAAGCTCAGCAACACCGGTGCCGAAATTATTTTTCAGCCACTCTTCGGGATTGGGCAGGCAATCATGGACGGCAAAAAGATAGCAGGCAGAAATGAGTTCCTCATCGTCGCGAATACCGCGAACGATGTTGGCCATACCATCGGCGTGTGCTAATCGAGATTCACCGGTAAAAAGTTTCTTGTCCCCATACAGAGGCATAGCCATCTGCCGGGCAAGCATGCTGTCGGCTTGTTTTTCTTCAGACATAAGACACTCCAGCCTATTCGTATACACCCAAGCCATTCCCTGATTCAGAAGAAAGACTCAATGGGCCAGAAGTTATTGAACACGTAGATTGTAGAAACAATGACGAAAAAAAGCAGTTAAGAAATGTGACTTTTTTTTTTGTTTTTGAATTTTCCTCAAAAAAAGCGCTCCAAACGGAGCGCAATATTCAAAAACTGATTAACGCCGCATCAATCCGCCCAATAAAGCTGCCACATGCGGTTTTTTCGTTTGCTCTTTGCGCACGTCACCCAACGGTTTTTCCTCGACCGCCTTTTCGACAACCTCGCCGCTCGGCACATACGGTTGATCAAAGAAGGGATCGGAGCTCACCGGACTTACGGGCGGCGGCGTATACACCTTTCTCGGACCGCGGGAAGGTCTGCGGTGAGATGAAACATCCGGACGGATTCTCTTAAAGTGCTGCTTTGTGAGCGTTTCAATGGCTGAGATATTTTTCTCATCAGCCCCCGGGCACATAAGCGTAAGTGCGAGTCCCTTCATCCCTGCACGCCCCGTTCGGCCGATACGGTGTACGTAATCTTCGGCATTAAAGGGAACGTCGTAATTAATCACCACGGGAAGGTCTGCGATATCCAAGCCGCGGGCGGCAACGTCTGTGGCAACCAGCACCCGAAGTTCGCCGTGTTTAAAAGCATCGAGCGTTTTTATGCGTTCATCCTGTGTTTTGTCGCCGTGGATGGCATCGGCTTCAATGCCGTACTGCGTAAGCGTTCTTGCCAAACGGCGGCAGCAGATCTTTGAATTCACAAAGACCAGGATATTCTTGGCGTCTTCACACATTTCATCATCAAGCAGATCAAGAAGCGCATCCACTTTTTCAGAATCATGAACTTCGAAAAGACGCTGGGTAATGGTTTTTGCCGTTGAGTTCTCGCGTGCGACTTCAACCAATTTCGGGTTATTGAGGAAGTTAGCCGCCAATTTTTTAATCTCGGGTGAAAAGGTCGCCGAAAACATCAGGCTTTGGCGTTTGGCAGGCAAAAGCTTAAGAATGCGGGAGATATCCGGTAAGAACCCCATGTCAAGCATTCGGTCAGCCTCATCCAGAACAACGATCTGGACTTGGCTCAATGCGGTGTTGCGCTGCTCAATATGATCGAGCAGGCGTCCTGGCGTTGCCACCAGAACTTCAACTCCGCGTCTGAGCGCATCCTGCTGGGTGTGAATATCTACACCGCCAAAAACGCAGGCCGTGCGAAGACCGGTGTATTTGGCATAGCTTTGGAGATTCTCATGCACCTGATCGGCGAGCTCTCGGGTAGGCGTGAGTACTAGAGCGCGCACAGGGTGACGCGCCGGTGACATGCTGGTGTTGGCAGAGAGAATCAATCGCTCAAGCAGAGGCAAACCGAAACTGGCTGTTTTACCCGTACCGGTTTGCGCCGCTCCCATCACATCGTGGCCTGCCAATACCAAGGGAATAGCCTGCGTTTGAATGGGCGTCGGCGTTTCATAGCCCATTTCAGAAATAGCTCGCATTAAGCTGTCATGCAAACCGAAAGAAGCGAAAGATTGCGATTCTGCCATTGATTTTTCCGTTATCAGAGACTTTTCTCTCAAAAATTCAATATCACTTTGAAATTCCAGAGATTTTAACAATTTCACAGCGCTTTGACTAAAGATTCTTTTAACTAAATACCGAAAAACGCTTAAATTGATGTTATATATGCTAATCGGTAACTTCAGCCGCAAAACACCAAAAGAAAAGGCCCTGAGAAAATTCCCAAGGCCTTTCGCGTTCAGTCTGTCAGAACTGTCTTAGATGAAGAACAGATTCATCAGGAAGAACGTCGGAACCAAGATACCAACGGACCAAATCATGTAGCCGAAGAAGCTCGGCATCTTCACGCCGCGTTCCTGAACGATGGAAATCGTCATGAAGTTAGGCGCATTGCCGATATAGGTCATCGAGCCCATAAACACCGCGCCCATGGAGATAGCCATCAAGGTGTGTGAATCTTCACCCATCAGAAGGACCGGATCGCCGCCAGCCAAATTAAAGAAGGCGAGGTAAGTCGGTGCATTATCAAGGAATGAAGAGAGTGCACCCGTGAGCCAGAAGAACACGTGGTTATTGAAAGTGCCGTCGGCATTGGTCACCAATGCGACAAGCGGAGCAAACGCACCGTCATGACCGGCACGCAGCATTTCAATCACGGGAACGATACAGCAGAAAATACCGAAGAACAGTTTGCCGACTTCAAGAATCGGATCCCAGGAGAACTGATTGCCTTCGCGAGCCACTTTAGGCGTAAGCGCCAAGCTCAAACCGGCGATTGTTAAAAAGAGCACATCGCGGATGATCGATTCAAGCGTCAGTTGAACATGCAGCACTTCAAACGTAATGCCGGACTTCCAGAAACCGGACAAAAGCATGCTTCCCACGATACCGGCGAGCAGCAGAATATTGATGGCGCCTTCAATCTTAAACGGTTCCTTTTCCTTAAAGTGAATCGTCGATTGATCTTCCTTCTTATACATGATCGTGTCAATGATCACGTAGATGAACAAAAGGAACAAAACAGTCGACATCATCGGCAGGAACAGGTGCTGAGTCGTCCAGAAGAAATCCACGCCGCGCAGGAACCCAAGGAACAGAGGCGGATCGCCCAACGGGGTAAGACTGCCGCCGATATTGGCCACCAGGAAAATGAAGAAAATGAAGGTGTGCATCTGGTACTTGCGCGTCTTATTGGCTTCGAGCAAGGGACGAATGATGAGCATGGCCGCACCGGTCGTACCCATGACATTGGCGAGCATCGCGCCGACAAACAAAAATGCGGCGTTCATCAAAGGCGTGCCTTCAAAAGAAGAGCGGATGTGAATGCCGCCTGCGACCACAAACAAAGCACCGACGAAGATAATGAACGGAATATAGTCGCCGATGATCGCGTGAGCCAATGCACCTGTAGCCACCGTGCCGCCATAAACAGCGTAAAGCGGCACAGCACACAAAAGTGCCCAAACGAGGGCCACCTTACCGAAATGGTTGTGCCAGAAATGCGGCACAAGAAGAGGACAAAGCGCGATACTGAGCAAAATCCCAGCAAACGGCACGGCCCAGAGCATTGAAAGCTCCGCGCCGTTAAGACCGGCGGCATTGGCAATCATCGGAGAAGCAGCCAAACACGCGCCTAAAAGCACTCTTTGAATCATTTGTTAATTCCCTTGCTTTTCTTGATTTAAGTTAATTTTCCGATTGTACAAAACTTTTTGCTATACCGTTTGATTATTTTTGATCGGTCATGCCGAAAACCTGTTTCAGGTAAGCAAGATAACTGGGATCATCGCACAGGCTCTTGCCCGGCGTATCAGAAATCTTTGCCACCGGCTGACCGTTGGCGCGCACCATCTTAATCACGATATTAAGAGGTTCCGGCCCCAGGTCATTCGTTAAGTTTGTGCCGACACCGAATCCGAGTTTCACTCGTCCTTTGAAACGTCTGAAGAGTTTGATAAGCCGATCAAAGGTCAGACTGTCTGAGAAAATAAACGTCTTCGTGCGCGGATCGCATCGATTGGCTTTGTAGTGCTCAATCATGCGCTCGCCCCAGCTTTCGGGGTCGCCCGAATCTTGTCTCACGCCGTCAAAAAGCTTGCAGAAGAACATATCGAAGTCTTTTAAGAAAGGCTCAATACCGTAAACGTCCGTAAGCGCAATTCCCAAGTCACCCCGATACTCTTTGGCCCACATTTCAAAAGCGTAAGTCTGCGAATCGCGCAGTCTCGGTCCTAGTGCCTGGCAGGCCTGCAGATACTCATGCGCCATCGTTCCCATCGGAATGAGGTTAAGTTCCTTGGCATAAAGCACATTGCTCGTACCGGCAAATTCACGCGGCAGGCGCTCTTTGAGAATTTCGAGGACTTCTTTTTGCCAAACGCGCGAAAAGCGACGGCGAGTCCCAAAATCCGAGATGGAAATGAGTTCATGATCGGGCTCATTTTCAATCATGCGGATTTTTGCATCCAATCGTCTCAAGCCCTCAGTTTTGTCGATATTGGGGGCAATGTGGCTGAAGTAGGTTTCATTGACGATGGCCAGAACCGGAATTTCAAACAAAATGGTGTGAAGCCACGGTCCTTTAATCGTAATGCTCAACTGACCGTCTTTGTCCGAAATATCAATGTATTTGCGTTTGAGCTGGAAAAGACTCAAAAATTCGACAAAATCGTCTTTGATGAAGCGAAGCGAGCGCAGATACTCAAGTTCATCTTCTTTGAAGCGAAGTGTGCACAAGTGATCGACTTGTTCTTTGATCTCGTCAATGTAGGGTCTGAGGTCAATGCCTTCATTGCGGCACCGGAAACGATATTCGACGGATGCCCCCGGAAATTGATGCAGCACACACTGCATCATGGTGAACTTATACAGATCGGTATCCAACAGTGACTCAACAATCACGATGCTTAGCCTTTATGTAGGTTTTCAATGTTTTTAGTCTAGCCTTTTTCACGGATATCTGCGTTAGAATTCGACAATTAAATTAGAAAATTTCAGTAGGGAGAAAACCGTGGCTCATGTAGTATGTGACCCCTGTATTAACTGCACGGATACCGCCTGTGTCGCCGTGTGTCCTGTGGACTGCTTCCGTGTCGGTCCCAATTTTCTCGTGATTGATCCGGATGAATGCATCGATTGCGCCGTCTGTGTGCCCGAATGCCCTGAAGAGGCCATTTTCCATGAAGATGATGTGCCCGAAGGTCAGGAAGAATTCATTGCCCTTAACGCAGAACTGTCCAAGAAGTGGCCTTCCATCACCCGCCAGCGTCCGCGTCCTGCTGATGCCGATAAATGGCACGGTGTGCCCAACAAGCGCCAGTATCTGAAGACTGAATAACAGAGGCAAAGTTCTTTAACAGAGCCTGCCCGCGAATTTCCGGACAGGCTTTACTCTTATTAGGGGCCGTTATATGACAATTCATGCCGTCACCATCACCGAACTGTCTCATCACAATGACCGAGTGATGTTCTTTTCGGTCACAAAACCTGAAGGCTTTACCTATCGATCGGGGCAATTTGTCCGATGCGGCATCGCATTAAAGGAAAATCCTCAAGCCGAGGACGACTTCCTTATGCGCCCTTATTCTCTTGCAAGTCACCCCGGGGAAAATAAGTTAAGTTTTTATGTGGCCCGTGTTTTGGACGGTGCGCTTAGTCCAAAGCTTTTTGAACTCAAAGTCGGTGACACGGTTTATGTTGACGACACAGCTTACGGCTTGATGCTGCCCGAGCGCCTTGAAAAGGGCGGCACACTTTTTTGCTTTGCCTCGGGCACCGGTCTTTCAGCCTTTTTATCCATCGTAAAAAACAATCCGTGGGAAAGATTTGATAACGTGGTTGTCGTGCACTGCGCCCGATGCGCTGACGACATTACGTTAACCGATGCCTTTACTCAAGCCGTGCGAGAGCAAGGTCGGGAAGTCAATTTCCGCTTCATTGCTGCCACAACCCGTGAATCGGACCCCTGCCGATGCGGCGAAATCACCAAGCGTGTTCCTCAGGCGATTGCCGACGGTGACTTTGAGAAGATGGGATTTACCTTCACACCTCAATGGGTGCGCGCCATGATCTGCGGCAATCCCGGATTTGTCGATTCAATGAAAAAAGTTTTGAAAGAGCGCGGATTTACGGCTCCGCGCGGAGCGAAACTCGGCACCTATGTCGCTGAAAACTTCTGGTAGGTCATTATGTCTGAACATCTGATTGACGCAATTGATGAGGTGCTGCCACAGACGCAATGCCGTCAGTGCGGTTTTGACGGGTGCAGAAACTATGCCTGGGCGATTGCCATGGGTGAGGCTCCCATTAACCGTTGCGCCCCGGGCGGTCAAAAGGGAATCGAGGCGCTCGCCCGCGTAACCGGTCAAAATCCCCTGCCGCTTGATCCCGAATACGGGCATGAAGTGCCACTGGAAGTCTCACGAATCAATCCCGATACGTGCATCGGCTGCCGAAAATGTGTCGCGGTATGCCCAACCAACGCCATTGTCGGTGCTCCGAAACGCCTCCACGGTGTGATCACCGACTGGTGTACGGGATGCGCTTTGTGCATTGTGGCTTGCCCCGTTGACTGCATTGATCTGGTGCCGGCGCCTTTTGAGTGGACTCATGAACGCGCTATGGCCGCCCGCACGCGCTACCGTCAAAAACTTGCCCGGGAAAAACAACGCCAGGCCGACCGCGATGCGAAACTTAACGCTCAAAGCACAGCGGATAAGAAAAAGGCCCTTTTAGCCGATATCCTCGCGCGAGTAAAAAAATGAACAAAGCCAAACGCTACGAAATCATGAAACGGTTGGCAGAGCTGCGTCCCAACCCTAAAAGCGAACTGGAATATCAAACCCCATTTGAGTTACTGGTTGCCGTGGTACTCTCGGCTCAGGCTACTGATAAAAGTGTTAATTTAGCCACACGAGAACTTTACCCTGTCGCCAATACGCCTGAAGCTATTTATAAGTTAGGTATCGAAGGACTCACCCCTTACATCAAAACCATTGGGCTATACCGCAACAAGGCCAAACATGTCATTGCGCTGTGCGAAAAACTGATCAAAGAATACGACGGGCAGGTGCCCGACGACAGAGAAGCGCTCGAGAGTCTGCCCGGTGTCGGCAGAAAAACGGCCAATGTTGTGCTTAATGTCGCTTTCGGTCACCCGACGATTGCGGTTGACACCCATATTTTCCGTGTCAGTAACCGCACGGGTTTCGCACCGGGAAAAACACCCGAAGAAGTTGAAAAGAAACTTTTGAAATTCGTGCCGGAAGAATTTAAAAAAGATGCCCACCACTGGCTGCTTCTTCACGGACGCTATTGCTGTAAAGCTGCTAAACCCGAATGCGGCACTTGTCCGATCGCTGATTTGTGCGAATTCAAAAAGAAAAATTTAGATCGAAAGACCGAAAACTAATTCCAATCAAGGGACCAGTCAACAAGGACTTCAGACTTCTCAAAATCGATTGACTCAATATAGGCTTCTACCATGGGAATATAGAAGATGTCTTCTTGCGCGGTTTTGACAGCCAACAAATCCTGCGCACCGTTATCGGTCACCCCGACCACTTCTCCCAAGGTCTCTCCCTGAAGATTTCTGACTGCTAACCCTAAAAGATCATCGTCGTAGAAGTCACCGTCTTGCAACTGCGGCAAATCGTCGCGAGCCACAAGAAGACTGCCCTTTAATGCCATCGCTTCTTCTCGGGTGGCGATTTCATTGATTTTGGCGATAAAGTCTTTCCCGTGCGCCTTGACTTCAGCCACCGTCAATAGTTTCGGTGCGATTCCGGCTTTTCTGGGATAGGGTAAAAACCACCAGCGATCGCTTTCAAAAAGCAAGTCGCCCTGTCTGCCCATGGGCACTACCCGAACCCAGCCTCGTACGCCGTAGGCACCGGCCGTGCGGCCGACTTCCATCAAATCGTCAGTGTGTTTATCTGTCATAAGAAAAAAGAGCAAGAAAAAGGGCGATTCCTTTAATCATTTTTTGCGCTTTAGATACTCGCGGCCGAAGTGTTCGATTTACGAACCCAAGCGGTAGACACAATTCCGCTTGTTTAAATAGTTCGTACGGAATGGCTTGTAGCGCCGCAACGCAAATTAACGATGAGGGAATTGCCCTTTAAGCAAACAGAGTTTGCTGAATTTTCGATTAGGCAGCAGCCTTCTTGGCTTGCTTGACCAAACGAGCAACCGTGTCACTCATTTGAGCGCCTTGACCGATCCAGTGCGTGAGACGTTCGTCAGCGATTTGGAACTTCACGGCTTGACCGGCAGCCATCGGGTTGTAAAAGCCCAAGCGTTCGATGAAACGACCGTCACGGGGGTTACGGGAATCCGTCACAACGATGTTGTAGAAGGGACGCTTCTTGGAACCGCCGCGAGCAAGACGAATAACGACCATTTAATTTACCTCTTGTGTCTATAAAGTAAACGTGGCAAAAGCCACAATAAAAAACGAAACCCGTCAGGGTTTCACGAAAATTCGCGGTATTTTAACCCATTTTTGTCATGTTATCCACTGATTTTCAAACATAATTTTAGTCTCGGCGGTCTGATCGGCAAATGCTCTGGCATAATCCTGCATAACGTCAAAATTGGAGTCATTGCTATGGCAAAAAAGAAAATCATTCTGATGTCTACCGGCGGCACCATTGTGAGTTCCGGTGAAAGTGCCACTCAAACAACCGGTTATCGTTTAGGACATCTTTCAATTAACGCCCTTCTTGATCAGTTGCCTGACCTGAAAGACAGAATCGAATTGGAGCAGGAAGCGGTAAGTCACGTTGACTCCAGTTCCATGACCTCCGAAATTTGGCTCAAACTGGCCCGCAGTGTACAGGCCGCAGTCGACCGTGACGACATCGACGGCGTTGTGATCACGCACGGCACCGACACGATGGAGGAAACGGCTTATTTCCTTCACCTCATTTTGAAAACACAAAAGCCTGTTGTCATCACCGGTGCCATGCGCCCGGCCACGGCCCTTTCGGCTGACGGCATCCTCAACCTCTACAATGCATTCCAAGTGGCGCTTGATGATCAATCCAAGGGGCTCGGCGTTCTAATGGTACTCAACAACACTATCGGCAGTGCCCGCTTCAGCACCAAAACCAATACCACCAATGTGGCCACTTTTTCAGGGTTGATTAACGGGGAACTCGGCACGGTCGTGGATAACGCCGTTATGTATAACAGCCGCACCATTCGTCCGCACACGATGGACACCCCTTTCAATATCCATGACTTTGATGAGGATGAATCCTTTCCCCGTGTTGATATTCTGATTTCTCACGCCGACGACGATGACAAACTCGTGGATGCGGCGGTGGCCATCGGCGCAAAAGGCATTGTGTTTGCCGGACTTGGAAACGGCTGCATTCCCGACAAGGTATTGCCGGGCCTCGTGAGAGCCTCTCAGGCCGGAGTGCGCGTGGTACGCAGCTCGCGAGTTTTCACGGGAGCGGTCTTTAACGGATTAAGTGAATGGGAAGAAGCCGGACTAATTTCTTCCTGGAACTTATCGGCAGTGAAGGCTCGTGTGCTTTTGCAGCTTGCTCTCAAAAAGGGCATCACCGATGTTGACACCTTAAGAACGATGTTTGAACGTTATTAATTGCCCAACACACCGTGCTCAAAAAGGATTCGCAGTCCGATTAAGAGCAAAACAGCCGCCCCGAGCAGAGACAATTTATTGCTGTGACGGGCGGCTTTTTCTGACAAAAATCTTGCCGCAATCATTGAAAGAGCGGTCAGAACCGCACAAACAATACCGATAACAGCCGCGGGCATCACAATCGGCATTGAAACCATGGCAAAAGAAAAACCGACAGCCAGCGCATCCAAACTCGTGGCGACCGCTAACATCGCCAATTTTCCCCAAGCAATATCATTGCCCATCGCTCGGCACTCGCACTGCTCGTTTTCTTCTTTTTCAAATGCTTCCTTAACCATTGATGCAGACACGAAGACCAATAAAGCAAATGCCACCCAGTGGTCCCATGCGCTGATGAGATCATAAAGCGCGCCGCCGGCTAACCACCCAAGAGTCGGCATCAATGCCTGAAATCCTCCGAAAACCACAGAGAATTTCACAATGTGAGAAGCCTTGATTTGATGTTGCACCGCGCCCCAACACAAGGCGACCACCATGGCATCAATTGACAGAGCCACCGCGATGCCAAAGATCTCTAAAAACTGCACCTTATCCCTCTCTGAAAATTTGACGTGTCATTATAGGAACAGTCACCGAATCTGCTATACCTCAAAGCGGCGTTCAGAATAAAAAATACCGATAACCCAACCGATCAAGGCAGGGGCGATCCATTCCAAACCAATGGAATAAAAAGGAAGATAGGAAAGAAACGGAATATCCACGCCGATATCCTGAATGGCGCCCGCCACGCTGACAATCGCCGTGAATGCGATTGTGAGCGGGTAAACTTTTGAATAGTGACGGTTAAACTGATGAGTCAATCCTAAAATGATAAGCATCAACGCAACCGGGTAAATAGCCATCAGAACCGGAATGGAAAGTTTCAAAATGAGAGTCAGGCCGGCATTGGAAACCACCATACTGCAAAGCACAAAAATCAAAAGCCAACCACGGTACGAAAGAGCCGGGAACACTTTGGTGAAGTAGTCGCTGCAACAGGACAATAATCCAACACAAGTATTTAAACACGCCACAAAAAAGATCATTCCCAAAAGGATAATTCCCCAAGAGCCAAACTGGATTTTGGCAACGGAAGTCAGTGTTTGGGCGCCGTTGTCTGTAATAAGACCGGCTCCGCCCACGGTAGCGCCCACATGAGCAAGCGCCAGGTAAATCGTAATCAAGAAGAATCCGGCAATAAGACCGGCCTTAACCGTTTCCTTCACAACACCCTCTGTGCTTTTTACACCAAGCGCCTGAATATTGAGCGCGATGATGAGACCAAAGTTAAGAGCGGCTAGGGTATCCATTGTTTGATAGCCTTCAAGGAACCCCCTCACAAAGGCGTTGATATCGTACGGCGGCAACGCCAAACCGTAACCCGCGATCGGATTGAAAACACACGCGACGAATAAGAGCGCAATCATGATGATTAGCGCAGGAGAAGTGAATTTTCCCAAACGCTGCGTAAGTTTTTCAGGTTTCAAAGCCATCAAACCGGCCAACACAAAAAAGAAAATCGAGTAAATGAACTGGGCCACCACCAGCTTGGAGAATCCAAAAAACACCGGCGCTTCTGATGAAGCAAAAATCGGGGCAAGGGCCATTTCAAACGATGTGCTGGCTGTGCGTGGGATGGCCACGCAAGGTCCGATCGACAGATAAATCAACAACGTAAAAATGAAAGCAAATTGAGGATGCACACGGCTTGCCAACATCATCAGCCCGCCCGAACGAGCCACTGTCATCACACCCAATATCGGAAAGCAAACGGCGGTGATAGCAAAGCCTGCCATAGCCCATGGCATGTCAGTGCCCGCTAGAGAGCCCAAATAAGGCGGGAAAATTAAATTACCCGCGCCAAAGAACATGGAAAAAAGCGTCAGGCCTAACAGCAATCGCTGAGTAAAACTAAATCGTCCGGTCATGTGTTTTAATGTGTATATCGAAGTCTTTATTTTCAAAAATTGCTGACTTTAGCAAATTTTGACTCTTCAAGATAGTAGGCCTTTCCAGAATGCGTTCCTAAATTAAAGTTTTTTCTCTTATTTGACTTCCTGGCTTCACAATTAAACCGGTTGGTATTTCAATTTCAAACATCTAGAATTGGGCAAATGGAAACTGAGAAGACCTTTCGAAAAATCATTCACGTGGATATGGATGCGTTTTTTGCCTCCGTAGAACAGCGTGACCACCCGGCTCTGCGCGGCAAACCCATTGCGGTGGGTCATGCGGGCGCTCGAGGTGTTGTTGCTACCGCAAGCTATGAGGCCCGAAAATTCGGCGTTCATTCCGCAATGCCGTCATCCAAAGCGCGCGAACTCTGTCCTCAACTCATCTTTGTGCATTCTCGCATGCGGCACTATCAGGCTGTTTCCCGTCAGATCAGGGCAATCTTTGAACGCTATACCGATATCATCGAACCGGTTTCCATCGACGAGGCCTTTTTAGATGTCACGGAAAATAAAATTGGCGCGGCGACCGGATTGGAAATCGCACAAAACATCAAAAAGGATATTCGTGTGGAATTGGGGCTCATCGCCAGTGCCGGCGTGAGTTACAACAAATTCCTGGCTAAAATTGCGAGCGACTATCGTAAACCCGATGGGCTATGCGTTATTCATCCAAGTCAGGCGCTCGAATTCATTGACGGACTTCCGATTGAAGCGTTTTGGGGAATTGGTCCCGCCACGGCCAAACGGCTGCACGCGCTTGGAATTGATTCAGCACCTAAGTTACGGGAGATGAGTCTTGCCAGACTCACTGAACTTTTTGGCAAGGCTGGCTTGACGTATTACAACTTTGTGCGCGGCATTGATGACCGGAACGTTGTCACGAACCGTGAACGCAAATCTGTCGGCTGTGAAGAAACTTTCGGACGCGATATCCGCGGTCAAGCCATTCATGAGGCTCTTAAAGAAGTCATAGAGGAACTGGTTCGCCGTGTCACTCGCAGACAATTCAAAGGCAAACGCTTAACGCTAAAGGTCCGCTTTCCTGATTTCACGACGGTAACCCGAAGCACCAGCGGAACACAGTATTTAGACAACGCCAATACTATTACTGAGCTTGCTCATCGACTCATGGACAATGTCACGCTTCCTTCCACAGGGATTCGACTTTTGGGACTGACCGTTTCCAAAACCGATCAAGAAGTCAAAGATGAATATCTGGTTCAACAGATGCGATTGTTTGAGTAATCCAAACATTAACCGTTAAGGCTATTCCTCTTGTATCACAAGTGAGTTATATCCTTGACGATTTGAGGATTTTTTATAATACTTGACCCACTTTGTTGTTAATGAAAATTTCTCATGAACTGAAGAAATTTGTAATTTGTTATGAATAATATTACCCCCCCCAAATTGCTTTAACGTCTGATATTCTGCTTTATCCAGTTTTCTTCAGAAAACTGACCGCTTTCATTGTTTCTTCGCTACTCCTTCAGAGTAGATCAACCTCTCAAAATAAGTCAAACCTCTTTGGATTTATAACTTCAAGTCCGATTCGTCCGAACTCGACTTTTCTCACAAGGTTTATCGATGATTTTGGTTTCTCTCAGATAAGAGCAAACCAAAAACGTCCTGCATTCTGAATTTCCTTCCGGATTTTTCTAATAAGTCTCTGGACAGAAATTCATCATGTCGTCACGTTGCCTGTGCACCAAAACGGATAAACAGATTGTCTTGCCTTGTTTTAAGGCTAAGTTGGCTCTGCGCGTCATCGCGGATCGTCTGGATATCCCCTTTGGCGTCATTTCCGAATGGCACGCTCGATTCCTTAAAGGTGATCAGCGTTGGGCTTTGTTTGACGATCAAGACTTAATCCGTCGGCAAGAAGCCTTTGAATTATTCACGAAAGGTCATGGCTATAAGTATGTGGCCTCCAATCTGGGAATCTCTCAAAGCTGCTCTAAGTACTGGCAAATGCTTTTTAAAGGCGGTCAACAAGACTTTTTCAACGGTCAACGCCGCATTAACGGCAAGTATTCCAAAACGTTAGAAAACGATATCCTTAGTCGATTTGCCGCATCTACTGACTCTAAAAAACGCTTTTGCGCCAAAGAAGGCATCAGCGTTTCTACTCCCAACAAGTGGTTGAAAACATGAACTTGAACGATAAAGAAATCGCCCAAACTTGAATTACAGACACGAACAAACAGTGTGAATTCAAGTTTTTAAAAACTCCCCGTTCCTTTTATTGAACTAATTTTTAAAGAAACAAAACGATGTCTATTCCATTTAACCGAAATTATTTAGCTGTGGTTTTAATGATCACATTTTCGTCTGTCCAAAGTGTTCAGGCGCTGACTATCCGAAACGATTACACCGATACAAACTCGGAATCCATTCAGGAAGAGATGATTGATTTTAAGACAGGCTCAAAACCGGCGGTTTCCGTAACAATTGGTGGAGATCAAACAGAATCCGTCATTTTGGATAAAGGCATTAATCTCGATGACGAAGCCGGAAGCGCAGCGATTGATATGACAATGAACGCTGACTCGGTTGAAATTTCAGGCGGTTACGGTATTAATTATGGGACTTCAACGACCGTTGTTGGCGGAAATGATCCAGGAGAAAACCATATCCTTAACATTTTTTCCGATTCACTCACTGTCAAATCAACAACAGCACTTAACAGTTTTGATCGCCTGACTGCTAGAAGTGCGTTATCTGTGAATGCGAAAAGTACGGTTAATCTTGGCAGTTCCGAACAGCGCATTTCTTCGGTAAGTTTATCAGCCGAAACAACTGAGGGCGGAACTAACGCTGTTTATATTGGTGATGGTTCGACGGCCAATATCTATGCAAACTCGGTGGAAATTACCACTAAATCATCAGGTTCAACCTCGGCTGGACTTTATGTGACTGGAGGAGGTGAAGTTAATATCGACGCTCTTGACAATATTACGATCACGAGTCAAAACGGTTACGGTATTGATTCTTATGGTAATGGTTGGGTTAACCTTTCTGCAAAAGGCGATGTTGATATCAACGCCAACAAAACAAGCAAGGCAATCAGTTTAAGAACAGTGACATATAACAAAGACCAAGCTGGCATTTCAGTCCAAGGAGAAAATATTTTCTTAACTGGTCGAGTCGAAAATAGCGGTAGCTCCTCAGAATCGAATTCATTAACTGTCAATCTTTCCGCTGAGGATACCGTGTCCATTGAAACAGACAATTCAAATTACGGAGCGGTATACCTTAATTACAGACGAAACTTAGACCTATCCGGCAACTCGGTTTACATATCAAATAAATCCTCAGACGGAGTCCTTAAGGGACTTGGATTCCATCTAGACGGATCAGGAACTTCGAACCCTACAGTTGATGCTTCCTTTAACCAAATTATGTCGATCGAAGCAGAAACCGGCATTTATATGAAAACCACCAACGCCCAATTTAACGCTGTAGGGAAAGACGCCGCTCAAAGTCGGCTCTTGATAAATGCTTCTCTAGCAGGGATTTCTGCCAATAATGACAATAGTGAAAATACGATTGAAAACACCTCGGTGGCTATTAATCTTAATCGCGATGCTGAAATAACTGATCCATGGTATGGTCCTACCGGTTCAAACGGTATGGCTGGCATTTACAATGCGAGCTCTACAAAAACCACATTACAAAATGGGCAATTTTTATCAGTGGAAATAACCGCAACTGATAAATTAAAGGGTAAAAAAGTAAGCGGTTTGCTTTCTGATGCATCAACTAAAAGTGGTCTCTTATTGGTACAAAATTACGACTTAGTGTCACTTGATTTGACCGATGTAGATAAATCCGCAAATGTATACGGCATTAGAGCTGTGAGTTCAAACGTTGAACTCAAAGATATCGGCACATTTGAAACCAAAGTAAACTCGGGCTATGGCGTTTATGCATCTTCTTACACCAGTGATCAATACGCTAAAGGTCGTATTGATATTGACGCAGACAATGTCGATATAGAAGCTGGCAATGCGACAGCTTTTTACGCCTCTGACCAAGGAAGTATTACCCTTAAAGCCAAAGATCAGTTAATTGTAAATTCAGAAAAGAATTTCATTGAATCCGAAGGTGAAGGTTCTCGTGTTGTGATTGACGCTTCCAACGCTATGGCCCAAATCAATGGAAATATATCAGCATCGTCTAAAGGTCAAGCCTCTCTTAGTTTTCAGAATGGGACATTTACAGGCCTAACCTCGATATCCTCATCACTTGTCGGTGAAATCAATTTAACTTTGGGCTCCTCAGAAACCAAAAATTCAAATGGAAAAGCTCAATGGAACGTCACGGGCAATTCCACATTGACGAATTTGGACATGTTTGGTGGAACTCTGAACCTTGCCTGGGCAGATCCTCAGGATAGTGACCGTATTTATAAAAAAGTCCAAATGAAACAATTGGGTTCTGCGCAAAGTTCTTTTGGCGATATTTATCTGAACATCGATTTAGGTAATGAGCAAAGTGGCGATTTGGATTTCATTGAAGCAGATAGGGTTAACGGCACCTATGTTGGATATGTTCATTTTGACAATCCTGGTGACCTGAGTGACAAGCTATACACTGAGCACTACCTCATTCGACAAGAAGACGGTTCGATGACCATCAATAATCCGAGCGGATTCAAATATCTGACCGGCGATGGCATGTTGAGTTCATGGACTTGGAAATTTTTACCCGATAGCGATAAGAGCAACATTGATAAAAGCGATCAGGATCAGTTATGGGCATTAGATAACACCAGTAACGGCGAGGCCGGGGATTGGTTACTTGTGCGTGTGCCGAGTTCTGAAACCTCTTCCACTCCCCCTGAAGTCAATGATAATCTCGCAATCGGCACCTCCACAGGGCAGGCTTTGGCGTACATGGCCGACATGGAGGATCTCCGCAAGCGCATTGGTGAAGTCCGCTATGGCGCTCAAGATGGTCTTTGGGCAAAAGCTTTTGCAAAACAAGATCGCGTTAACGGCAATCAAAGCCGAGGTTTCAAACAAGAAGCCTACGGTATTAATGTCGGTTTCGATAAATTAGTCGGAACAACAGAAACCAGTTCTTGGCTCATTGGTGCAGCTTTCCGTTATGGCACTTCCGATCAGAGCGGATTAGGCATTGCTGGGGGAGCGAACGGAGAAATGGAAGAGTATTCAGTGAAAGCCTATGCAACGTGGATGCATGAGTCCGGCAGTTACGCCGATATCGTTTTGCAGGCCGGGCGTTATGAACAAGAGCTTTCAGGATTAAGTAATACCTCTTTAAAAACAGTTAAAGCTGATTACCACACATGGGGGTACGGCGTTTCCTTTGAAACCGGTCATATGTTTAGCTTCAATAATCAGGGTGGAGATGACCGAATCAATTACAGTCATTGGTTAATTGAACCGCAGATTGAATTAAGTTACTTCCGTGCTCAAGGGGCTGATTATCTGACCTCCTCCAACATGAAAGTTGAACAAGGCGATGCAGATTTCTTAACCGGTCGCGCCGGATTGGTTATTGGCAAAAAATTCAATTACGGCACACTCGATGATTTAGACCGTCGCTATTTTCAGATTGGTTTGATCGGTGGCGTAAAACATGAATTCTTGGGAGGCGATCAAACAATTCGTTATACGGGTGTTGATAACGTTAAACAGTCCATAAAAGCTGATGATTTCGCAGGAACACGCGCGTATTACGGTATTAACGTGGACTGGCAACTCTCCCAAAATCTTCGTCTTTTTGGCGAACTCTCTCGTGAAAAAGGCGACGGATACTCCAAAGACTATGACATCAGCCTGGGGCTGAAATACAACTTTTAAATGACATGCAATCAAAAATGAAAAAAACATTATTAACTACCCTTTTTATGATGGCATTTGCTTCTGTGCAAGCAACAGAAATATGTGGACCGCAAACCGATTCGTTCGCTATTGTGATTGATGCTTCCGGTTCAATGATGCAGACTTTTGGCGATGCCAAAGATAGGGCGGAGCTTAAAGATAATGCCGAGATCAATAGCGAAAAAATTTCTACAGCGGCGAAGACTCTTATTGAAAAAATTGGAGACAAGATTGGGACAAATAAAATGAATTCCAGTCTTTACTCAATTGCCCCTTTTGCTGAGCTTGCTCCATTGGCAGAACGTACTGGCATTGAATACAAAACACTGACTCGGGAAAAATTTAATTCCAACATGGAAGTTTTCGGTCGTCCTACACTGGTCAGTGAACGTGCGAATCAGCACTTCCATCAGACTGTCTCCGGCAAAAACACGGTTATCTTCATCACAGATGGAGGTTTTACAGAGGGAATAAATGACCCGGTAAAAGTCCTCTCGGATTATCGAAAAATAAATCCCAATGCTCGCTTATTCATCGTAAGCGCAGCCTATATCAATGACAATAAGGATCAAGTCAATGCATTAAATGGTCAAACTTTCATGCCGATCATCAATCTGGAAACACTAGTCAGTGACGAAAAGTTCTTCAATGACTTTGTTTCGACCGCGATTTTCAATCGCTGCGATGAACGCATTGAACTCAAAGGCATTAACTTCGCTTTTGATAAGGCGACATTGGATCAAAAGAGTCGAGATATTTTGAGGCAAGCTCTGGAGGTCGTGAATAGTCGTCCAATGACCGACGCCCTTCTGATTCAAGGTTGGACCGATTCGGTGGGTTCAGACCTCTATAACAAGAAGTTATCCGTTCGCCGTGCTCAAGCCGTTAAAAATTATCTGATTCAAAACGGCGTGGATGCCGATCGCATCACGGTCAGGGGTAAAGGAAAGTCCTTTAAATACAATAATCAAAACCCCGAAGGGCGTTACGCCAACCGCCGAGCTGAGATTATTTTCTCAAACTAAGTGGAATTGAACTACCTTTAGGACTACATCTGAAACGGGACGACCTTGAATCGTCCCGTTCTTTGTTCAGACAGAAAAACGTCTTTTGGCCGACAGTTTTCAAGCGGCTGATATAATCCCTCAATTTTTAATGAATTTCGGAAATAAACATGATTAAACGCGTACGCGCCTTACCGACCCCGGTTGCCGGCCTCGCGCTCGGCATCTCCAGTCTGGGTTGGTCCATGGAAAACGCCCTGCCGCTAAACGGTTGGGGGCAATTAATCGGCGCCGGCATCGCTGTTGTTTTGCTCTGCCTGCTGCTGACTCGCTTCGTTTTTCACGCTGACACCCTGATTACGGACCTGCGTCACCCGGTTTTAGGCAGTATTGTTCCCACCTTTGCCATGGCCACCATGGTGGTCTCTAAAGCCATCGGCAATTATTTCCCCTTAATTGGTGAATACCTGTGGCTCGCGGCGGTCGTTGTTCATCTGCTCTTTTTGTGTGCTTTTACGGTTTTCCGTATGCGAGAACGCCAAATGCAGCACATGGTTCCCAGCTGGTTTATTCCGCCAGTCGGCATCATTGTGGCCGATGTGGCCTGCCCATCGCCTGAGTGGTACGGTCCGGCTCAAATTCTGCTCACGATTGGCATTGTGTCCTATGCCGTCATGCTGCCTGTGATGATCTACCGTTTCATGTTTTACGCGCAAGTGCCCGACACCGCCAAACCCACCATCGCCATTTTGGCTGCGCCCGCCAGCCTTTCTCTGGCCGGTCTGTTAACCGTCGTTGAAAACCCCTCGCCTCTACTTTGCGCGGTGCTTTTAGGTATTGCCGTCTTAATGACCGTGTCTATTTATTTAGCGTTATTCAAACTTCTGCGTCTGCCCTTTTCTCCGGGCTACGCGGCTTTCACCTTCCCCCTCGCTATCGGCGCTACAGCTCTATATAAGATGAGCAACCTTGTCAGTCAGTATGAGGTCGGAGCCTTCTACGCATGGGAATTAAGAATGCTTGCGAATTTCGAACTCGTGGTGGCAACCTGCATCATCACCTATGTCGCCATTCTTTTTATTAAGAATCTCGACAAAATTCTGCCCCGAGTACAGAAAGAGTAACGTTTTGTTGAATTACTGATTACGAAAGCCGTTTTTCAGCTAAGCTTGAAAACGGCTTTGTTATTTGTCTGACTATGGAACTGTCACTGCTGCAATTTATTCAATCTTTGAGAAATGACTGGCTCGATCAAGCGATGCTTTTTGTTTCAACGCTTGGCAACGTCGGAGCCATCTGGATTGCTTTGGCCGCTCTTCTTTTAATTGTTCCTGGCTTCAGACGTTCAGGACTGGCCGTGAGTTTCGCTTTGGCAATTGATTTTGTTGTCGTCAACCTCATCCTTAAACCTTGGGTAGGCAGAGAAAGACCGTGCGATTTGACCGTTCCTGAAGATATGCTGTTGGCGTGCCTGAGCGATCACTCCTTTCCGTCAGGACACACTGCCGCTGCTTTTGCAGCCGCTGTTGCACTGTTGTTTTGCCATCCGAAAGCAGGCATGGTGGCTCTGATGCTTGCTTTGCTGATGGGTTTTTCAAGACTGTACCTCTTCGTGCATTACCCAAGCGATGTGATTGCCGGCGCTCTGTTGGGTATTCTTTTTGGCTTTCTCGGCTACCGCCTTGCATTTCGCAGACATAAAAAAACTCCGACCTGTCAGTGAGATCGGAGTCTTTGAGAAAGCATTCAGCTTTTAGCTAAACAGATCCTTCATCTTATCCATGAAGCTTTCGTGTTTTGGGGAGTGTTTTTCTCCGTGCTTGGAAAGCGTTTCATCGAATTGACGCAAAAGATCCTTTTGCTTTTGGGTGAGATTAACAGGCGTTTCCACGAAAACATGGATATAGAGATCGCCCATGTAGCCCGAGCGCAAGCTCTTGATACCCTTGCCGCGCAAACGTAAGACCTTACCGCTTTGCGTACCTTCCGGAATCGTAATACGGGTTTCACCGTCAAGAACCGGCACGTCCACATCACCGCCCAAGGCAGCCGTCACAAACGAAATCGGCAGCTCGACATGAAGGTCATCACCGTCACGCTGGAAAATCTGGTGAGGCTTGATGCTGATTTCTACGTAAAGGTCGCCTGCCGGACCGCCATTGGTACCGGGCTGCCCCTTTCCTTGAAGACGCACGCGCTGACCGGCGTTGATACCGGCAGGGATGTCGACTTCGAGCGTCTTCATCACCTTCTTGAAACCCGTGCCGTCGCAGTTCGGGCAAGGATCATCAATCATCGTACCGGTACCGTGACAGTAGGGACAGGTCTGCTGAACGGAGAAAAAGCCCTGTTTGGCATAAACCGTACCCGTGCCGCGGCAGTGAGGACAAGTCTTGGGTTTGGATTTAGAACGACTGCCCGTGCCGTCACACACGTCACACTTTTCCCAAACCGGGACACGAATCTCAGCCTTGTAGCCCTTGGCGGCCTGTTCAAGAGTAATTTCAAGATCGTAACGTAAGTCCACGCCCTTCATTGCGCGGGGACCGGACTGATGACGGCGAGCGCCACCCATACCCTGATTGAAGAATTCGCTGAAAATATCGCCCAGGTCACCCATGTTGCCGAAGCCGCCTGCGAAACCTTCAGGACCGAAACCGCCGAAACCGCCCGGACCTCCTGCAGCGCCGTTCACACCGGCTTTACCGAAGCGGTCATAGGCGGCGCGTTTTTGTTCGTCACCCAACACTTCGTAGGCTTCGCCGATTTCCTTAAATTTCGCTTCGGCCTCTTTATCCCCATTGTTGCGGTCGGGGTGATATTTCATGGCTAAGCGCCGGTAGGCCTTCTTAATATCGGCCGCGCTGGCGTTTTTATCAACACCCAATACTTCGTAATAATCACGATCGCTCATTATTTTTTACCCTTGCGATAAAGCGATAGGTCCAAGTCCGCATGTCACCGACACCGCCGATCTTGAACCTCGCCTCTGAGACCCCTGTTTGGACGAGTTTGGGGGCTAAGCCCCCAAATTCTCATGGATTATTTTTCCTTGGCATCCACATCAACCACATCGTCATCGGCCTTTTTGGCTTCTTGCTGCGGTTGAGCTTGCTGAGCCTGCTGAGCTTGAGCGTTTAACTTTTCACCGATCTTTTGAGCGGCGGTCATCAAGCGTTCCACTGCGGCGTCAATGGCGGCCTTGTCTTCACCGCGGATGGCTTCTTCAACCTTCTTGATACCGTCTTCGCAAGCCATGCGGTCGGAGGCTTCAACCTTGTCACCCAAGTCCTTCAAGGTCTTTTGAACCTGGTGAATCGAGGCATCGGCCACGTTGCGGGATTGAGCCAATTCAAAGCGCTTGTGGTCTTCAGCCTTATTGGCTTCAGCGTCGTTGACCATGCGTTGAATTTCTTCTTCGCTCAAGCCCGAGCTTGCCTTAATGGTGATCGTGTTTTCCTTACCCGTGGCCTTATCCTTGGCGGAAACGTGCAGGATGCCGTTGGCGTCAATATCAAAGGTCACTTCAATCTGAGGCAGACCGCGCGGAGCCGGTGCGATGCCTTCGAGGTTGAATTCGCCCAAAAGCTTGTTGCTGGCAGCCATTTCGCGTTCGCCTTGATACACCTTAATGGTCACGGCAGGCTGATTGTCTTCAGCGGTCGAGAACACTTGGGTGTGCTTGGTCGGGATCGTGGTGTTGCGCTTGATCATGGAGGTCATCACGCCGCCCAAGGTTTCAATACCGAGAGTCAACGGAGTGACGTCCAACAAAAGCACGTCATGACGTTCGCCGGTCAACACAGAGCCTTGAATAGCGGCACCGATAGCCACGGCTTCATCCGGGTTCACGTCCTTACGCGGTTCCTGACCGAAGAATTCACGAACCGTTTCCTGAACCTTCGGCATACGGGATTGACCGCCCACCAAAATCACGTCCGTGATGTCGCTCTTGGAGCAGCCGGCATCAGCCAAAGCCTTGCGGCAAGGTTCAATCGTGCGGGCAATCAAATCTTCCACCATGCTTTCAAAGCGGGCACGCGTCAAGTTGACATTCAAGTGCTTCGGACCCGTTGCATCGGCCGTGATGTACGGCAGGTTCACTTCCGTTTCCTGGCGGCTGGACAATTCGATCTTGGCCTTTTCAGCAGCATCCTTCAAGCGCTGCAAAGCGATGATGTCCTTGCTCAAATCCACACCCGTGTCTTTCTTGAATTCGGTGATCAAATAATCAACGATGCGTTGGTCAAAGTCTTCACCGCCCAAGAACGTATCACCGTTGGTGGACAACACTTCAAACTGCTTGTCGCCGTCAACGTCAGCCAAGTCAATGATGGAGATATCGAATGTACCGCCGCCCAAGTCGTACACGGCGATCTTCTTGTCACCCTTGCCGGCCTTGTCAAGACCAAAGGCCAAAGCGGCAGCGGTCGGTTCGTTGATGATGCGCTTGACTTCAAGACCGGCGATACGGCCGGCGTCCTTCGTAGCCTGACGTTGGCTGTCGTTAAAGTAAGCCGGCACCGTAATCACGGCTTCGCTCACCGTTTCACCGAGGTAGTCTTCAGCCGTTTGCTTCATCTTGCGAAGCACTTCAGCGGAAACCTGCTGCGGAGCCAACTTCTTGCCATCCAACACGCTCACCCAAGCGTCACCGTTTTCGGCACGGGAAATGGAGAACGGCATCAAAGCGATGTCGCGCTGCACTTCAGCGTCATCAAAACGACGGCCGATCAAACGCTTGACAGCAAAAAGCGTATTCTTCGGATTGGTCACAGCCTGGCGCTTGGCAGTAGCACCAACCAACACTTCACCGTTTTCCATATAGGCAACGATGGACGGCGTCGTGCGGGCACCTTCGCTGTTTTCAATCACGTGGATCTTGTCACCTTCCATGACAGCTACGGCGGAGTTCGTCGTACCTAAGTCAATACCGATAATCTTTGCCATTTTTAAATTCCTTCGTTTTAAAACTCTTAATTCTTTACTTCGGCGGGAACTGTTCTTTGTGTTTCCCGACGCTCTACCCCCAATATGGGGATAAGGTTGAAACTTTCAAGGGGAGCATTTACAAATAATTGCACCTGGAGAAAGTTTCTTTTATTTTCAATGAATTATTGAACCACGCTGACCATGGCGGCGCGAAGCACACGATCACTGATCAGCCAACCGCGCTGAAATACCTGAGCCACCTGACCGCTCACTTGTCCTTCCTGAGCTGGCACCATAGCGATGGCTTGGTGACGCGTCGGGTCAAACTTTTCACCCACCGGATTGATTTCAGTCATGCCGCTCATCTGCATCGCCTGGACAAACTGACGATAAGTTGCTTCCACACCCTGCATCATGGGGTCATCGGGCGTCTGAGAAAGTTCCAGTGCCTTTTCCAGGCTGTCGAGCACCGGCAAAAGATTCTTGGCGAATTTTTCCACGCCGAATTTATGAGCTTTTTCAACAGACTCTTCGGCACGGCGGCGAGCGTTTTCCGCTTCAGCCAATGCGCGCATGTAGAGATCCTGCAATTTAGCGTTTTCTTCCTTGGCAGCGGCCAGAAGTTCTTCCACAGAGGGTTCCTGAGGAGCTTGCTCTGTCTGAGCGGGCTCAGATTGAGTTTCACATTTTTGATCGCAGGCAGTGTTTTGGTTGCAGCACTCTTTTTGCTCTTGGCTGCATTGAGGATTTTGGCAGCCGCGCTGCTCGTTATCCTGCTTGACTTCAGTACTCTTGGTCGTATCTTCTTGCATGAATCATTCTCCGCTACGGGTAATATCTAAAGATATTTCCCATATGGGGATGATTCAGGAAAATTCAAGCTGAACTTTAAGAAAAATCCGATTGGCAAAATCAGGCAGCTGCCTTTTCGATAAGCCGTGCGTAGAAATCAACAGCCTGACTGTCGTCGTTGAGGCAGCTGATCAGTCCGAAGTGCTCGCCGCTTTCGCTCATAAAATGATTTTTCAATTCGATGCCGATTTCTTCCAATGTTTCCAAACAATCAACACTGAAAGACAAACAAACCACATCAATTGAAGTCACACCTTTTGCCAAAAGTTCACTGACGTGCCCAGTCAGATAGGGCTGAAGCCAATGGTCGTTGCCGAATCTTGATTGGTAAGCAATCGAATAGTCCGAGTCGGCAAGTCCCAGCTTCGCGGCAATTGATTCGGCAGTCTGAAGGCATTGTGCCTGGTAAGGGCTGCCCTTTTTTATGCTTTTAACAGGAATACCGTGAAAGCTCATCACAAGATGAGCACCGGGAGTGCGCTCAGCCGCGATTTTTTGAGCTAAAAGGTTACTGAACTCTTCTTCTGCGTAATAAGGTCTGATCCAGTCCCAGGAAAAATCCTCGGGATGCTCTTTTTCGATTTCTCTGACAGCGTCAAGGCAGGATTCTGTCGTCTGCGTCGCGTATTGCGCAAACATCGGAAAGAAAATAAACCGCTTTACCCCTTCACTCATCAGGCGCTCGACAGTCGTTTTAACACTGGGCGCTCCGACCTTCATTCCCATCGCCACGATGATGTTTTCGGGCAATTTTTCATTGAGTGCATCAACCAGCCTTTGCGTGTAGACCATCAGGGGCGAACCGTCCGGCATCCATACTTTTTTGTAACGCTCGGCGCTCTGAGCAGGTCTGGTGCGAAGGATGATGCCGCGCAGAATCGGCTGCCAAACCAAAGCCGGCAGCTCAATAATCCGAGGATCAGATAAAAAGTCTTTCAGATAGGTACGCAGCGCGGCTTCAGTAGGTGCGGCCGGTGAACCGGTATTGATCAGAATGACAGCGGTTTTATTTTGCATCAGAAAAAAAGCTCAAAAAAAGTTTTCCGAAGGTTAGCACAGTTAGCGCAGAGAAATTGCGCTAGACTCAAGCGATTTCGTACATATTTGCAGAAAGGAATTCAATGTCAAACGGGGCAATCGTCAGTTTTTCGGGCGGACAAGACTCAACCACCTGTCTTTTTTGGGCGTTAAAGCATTACGATCATGTCGAAACCGTGGGTTTCAACTATGGTCAGAAAAATGCGGTAGAACTCAATTGCCGCCAAGCCGTCTTAGAAAAAATTCAAACACAATTTCCTGACCTTTCTCATAAACTCGGCGGCGACTTGGTGATTGATGCGACAACTTTCGGCCAGGTGTCAACGAGTGCACTCACCGGTTCGGGCAAGCCGATTCAAGCTCACGGAAGAGACGGTCTTCCCACTTCCTTTGTGCCGGCCAGAAACTTGATGTTTATGACTTATGTGGGGGCCCGCGCCTATTTAAGAGAAATTCACACGATTATCACCGGTGTGGGTCAGGCGGACTTTTCAGGCTACCCGGATTGCCGCCGTGACACAATGGATGCCATGCAAAAGGCTCTCACGCTCGGCATGAACTGGGAAATTGAGATCGTCACCCCGCTTATGTTCAGAACCAAAGCGCAGACGTGGGAGCTTGCCTGTGAATTAGGCGGTGAAAAGCTCGTTGATTTTATCGTCAGAGAAACACATACCTGCTACGAAGGCGATCATGAGCATCTTCATCCCTGGGGATACGGGTGCGGGAAGTGTCCTGCCTGTGTTTTGCGCAAAAAAGGCTACGAAGAATTCTTAGCCTCAAAGGAATAATCCTCATGTGATTTGGCCCGGGAGACCGGGCCAAGTTTTTAAAATTTGGGATGAGCGACCAGACGCGGTCTCAGGTAACCGATCACCATTCCGGCCAAAATCGACATCCAGAATTTCCCGAGTACCTGACCAGTAATAAATTCAAGACTGCCGAAGGCAAGGGTTAAGAAAATCGCACTGTCAATCACAGAACCCGCCAGTCCCGCCATCACGACGGAGATAGCCGGAAAGCGCTTTCTCATCGGCGTGTAGACAGCAAAATCGGCAAGTTATTGCTGAAAGTGCCTATTGTGAACGATAAAATCAAATCGCTGGCACGACAGGCTGCCATGGAAATCTTCGGTGGAAACTTTGACGAGATTATTATCGGAGGTGCTCCTTTCAATGCGGAAGTAGAGGCTTTCCTTAAAAAGATAGGGTTCCCCTACACCATCGCTTACGGTATGACGGAATGTGGTCCGATTATTTGTTCCAGCCGTTGGGAAACACTGAAACTTGCTTCCTGCGGAAAGGCAACCAGCCGAATGGAAGTCCGCATCGACTCACCGGACCCGAAAACGCATGCCGGAGAAATCGTATGCAGAGGAATGAATATGATGCTGGGGTATTATAAAAATCCGGAAGCTACGGCACAAATTATTGATGCTAACGGTTGGCTGCATACCGGTGACCTCGGTACGTTGGATGAAGAGGGTTATGTGACAGTCCGCGGACGTAGTAAGAACCTGCTTCTCACCTCTAGCGGACAGAATATCTATCCCGAAGAAATTGAAAGCAAGCTGAACAACATGCCGTATGTTGCCGAATCACTGATCGTCCTGCAACATGATAAGTTGGTAGCCTTGATCTACCCGGATTTCGACGATGCTTTCGCTCATGGATTGCAGCAGACGGATATTCAGAAAGTAATGGAGCAAAACCGTATTGAATTGAATCAACAGCTTCCTAACTATTCCCAAATAAGCAAGATTAAAATCCATTTTGAAGAATTTGAAAAGACTGCGAAAAAGTCAATCAAACGCTTTATGTATCAGGAAGCAAAAGGGTAATCAAGAACCTTTGACTAATTAAGAGTACATACTTATAACAAATAATAAGATAAGTATTCTCGCAAATAAAAACGGTGGACAGCCTCAACACTGTCCACCGTTTTTTTCTAACCTCTAACAAACTTTATTAAAGTGCGATAAATGAAATAGCCTGTCCGCCTCCGGCAGCCATTCGTATATTCAACGTATTTTCAGAAGTAACCGTTTGTTCCGTTATCCGGTAATCCGTAGGATTTGATTTCCAATCCGCATTCTCTCCATCCGCATAGATGACAGCTTTATACTGTTTGCCCGGTTCCAGGAAATCCAGTTTTATTTCCAGAGTACGGGGTTTCTCGTTCGTTGCCGCTCCCAAGAAATAGTTACCTTTTGCTTTACGCACGATGGCTACAAATTCACCCGGTTCTCCTGCCAATGCTTTCGATTCGTCGCAATCCGGATCGAAATCGCGGAAGAACTGGAAAGCCGGATGTCCCTCATAATGTTCAATCATATCGGAAGCCATTTGCAAAGGGGAATACAAAATCACCCAGTTAGCAAGCTGTTTCGCCAATGTCGTGTTCACACGGCTGTTTCCTTTATCCTGATCGTTCCATTTCCGGCGACGGGGAGAATCCTTTGTCTGTAAAAACAAAATATCAAAAGTTCCAGGAGTGTAATCCATCGGACCGGATAACAGGCGGGTAAACGGCAACATCACATGATGGGAAGGAGGATTACCTTCGCTCCATGCATTCCATTCCATACCTCTTGCACCTTCACGAGTCATCATGTTAGGCCATGTACGGCGAATACCGGTATCTTTAATCGGCTCGTGTGCATCCACTGTCATTTTGTGACGGGCAGCTGCCTCCACCACTTTCTGATAATGATTAACCCCATACTGTCCATGGTGCGAAAGTCCATTCGGGAAAGCACCCGCATAACCGGTTTTCAGGATATGAATACCATGTTCTGTGTACCATTGCATGGCATGATCCATCTGACGTTCATAGTTGGGGATATTGCCTCCAGTCTCATGATGTCCGATGATTTCAACACCTTTCTCTTTGGCATAATGCACAATCTCGTCAATGTCAAAATCAGCATACGGTTTCGTAAAGTCAAAATTCTGCATACCACCCCAGCTTTCCCATCCTTCGTTCCATCCCTCAAACAAAACACCCTCTATATCATTGGCGGCAGCGAAATCAATATACTTCTTGGCATTGGCGGTAGTGGCTCCATGACGTTCGTCCATCTTCCAAGTCTCCACACCCAAATGCATTCCCCACCACACTCCGACATATTTCAAGGGACGAATCCAATCGGTAGTTTCCAGTACACAAGGTTCGTTCAGATTCAAAATCAAGGAAGAATTAATCAGCCCGACAGCTTCCGGAGCAATCTGGATGGTACGCCAGGAAGTAGTAAAATGATTGCCTTTACGCACTTTGATACCATCCGGCCAAGGAGTTAGCTCAGCTTTCAATGTATATCTTCCGGTCTGCTTCAAAGTCATTTCGGAGAAATCATACAAAGCCGCTTCATGAATACTGCCATAAATACCGTCCGCCGTTTTGAATGTGAAAGGAGTATTGGCAGTTTCCACTTCGGAAATAGGCTGTTGCTTATATAGTAATTCATAAGTCTCCGCACTGGCGGGAATTGACCATGAAGTTCCGTCCTGACGAAAACGAAAAGTTGTCAGTTCATCGGTTATCATCAACGAATCCACTGCGGGAACACTGTACTCATAACGGAACCCTACTCCATCATCAAACACACGGAAACGAAGTGTCAACTCCACCTGATCTTTATTGGTCAGGCTCACCGCCATCTCATTATAATGATCCCTGTTCTTTTTATTCTCTCCCCAAGCCTGTGTCCAAATCTCGTCCTTATGATCGAAAGTCGTACTCTTTATCTGAAAGCCTTCTCCTAAAGCAACTCCATTCCCTTCTGTAAACCCCATTGCAGAGTTCTCAATCAATAGTGAATCGCCTACTGAGACATTATAAAACGGAGTACCGTTCTCATCCAGCGTGAAAGACATCTTAATATGGCCGTCCGGTGATTTGACTTCTGTTTTCGGACTGCTACACGCATAACATCCCAGCATACACAGAAAAGCTCCGATTGCATAATTTATTTTCATAGCACTATATCTGTTATTTATATACAGTACAATTCAGAAGAGAAAAACACTTATATAATCAAGGTGAATTTCTTTCTAATAAGGAGAATCTCTTTCTTCGGTATGATTTCTATTCTTATTTATGCAACAGAATATCAGTTCCCGGAACAATCTTTCCCATCGACCACACACATCGCACATTCAGTTCCTTATCAAGAATCACAATATCAGCATCCTTACCCTTTGCCAACGTCCCTTTCCGGTCATCCACTCCGATCAAACGGGCAGGAGTCTCGGAAGCCATGCGCACGGCATCTTCCAAAGGTATGTTCGCTTTCTTCACCATAGTACGCACCAAGATATCCATCGTAGCCAAGCTACCGGCCAGTGCTGAATGGTCTGCCATCTTACACACTCCATCCTCTATTATGTAGCGTGGATCAATAGGCACAGTACCGTCACAAGCAGCATAAGCCAGAGCATCCGTGACAAGGCAAGTATTTTCTACCCCTTTCAATTTATAAACTAATTTCAAGATAGTAGCCGGCAAGTGTATGCCGTCCGCAATGACTTCCACCGTCATTCCTTCTGTCAGATATACACTTTCTACCGTACCTTCGTACTTATATTCACGACGTTTATGAAAACCCGGCATAGCATTATAGAAATGAGCGGCATGAGAGAATCCCACTGCATATGCAGCCTTTATCTCATCATATTCGGCTTCGGTATGAGTCACCGCCGTCATAATCCCCTTTGAACGGGTGTATCTGGCAAAATCATGCGCACCGGGCAACTCCGGGCTGATATCCCAACGTCTGATGCAAGACGTATGTTCCAGCAAAGGAATATATTCATTTTCATCCGGTGTTTTCAGAAATCCGTCATATTGTGTTCCCGCCATCTTCGGGTTCAGATAAGGCCCCTCGATATGCAGACCGAGAATCGGAGAGTCTTTCTCCTTCATCAGATTCTCGCATACATCGACCGCCTGATAAAGCCTTTCGAAGGAAGTAGACGACAAAGTAGGAAACATACCGGTAGCTCCATGTTTCAAGTGTGCCATAGTAGCAGTACGGAAAGCCTCCTCCGTCGTCTCCGTAAAATCATGACCACCACCTCCGTGCGCATGCATACTCACGAATCCCGGTACGATTGTCATCCCACGAGCATCAATCACCGTTGCACCGATAACCGCCAAATCACTGTTGGTCACCTCTAATATTTTTCCATCACAAATCAATACGGAACCGTCTTTCAACCATCCCTGCGGAGTCAATATCCGTCCGTTAATTATCTGAGTCAACATAGTCTTCTTATTTATAGGATTTAAAACAGTTTATTGATTCCCTCTACCAATTGTCCCATTGCCCACACGGCTCTTACATTCAAGTCCTTATCCAAAGCAATGATATCGGCATCCTTACCACGTTCGAGCGTGCCCTTACGATCCAGCACTCCCATGATACGGGCGGGTGTTTCAGAAATCATTCTAATCACATCTGCCAATGGGATTTCCGCTTTCTGCACCATCGTACGTATCAGACGATCCATCGTCGCCACACTTCCCGCCAAAGCGGAACGGTCGGCTAGTTTACAAACCCCGTCTTCGATAATGACACGGGGGTCAAAAGCCGTTTGACTGTCGCTCGCCGCACAAGCTAACGCATCCGTTATCAGACAAGTACGCTCCACTCCTTTGATCTTGTAAACAAGGCGCAGAATCGTCGGCGGCACGTGGATACCATCGGCCACTACTTCCACTGTCATATCGTCAATCAGATAAATACTCTCCACCGTACCTTCATATTTGTACTCTTTCCGTTTATGGAATCCCGGCATGGCATTATAGAAATGAGTAGCATGGGTATATCCGGCTTCGTATGCCGTCTGTATATCTTCAAACTCAGCCTGCGTATGACCTACTGAAGCCAGCACCCCTTTCGCCGTGATATATTTGCCGAACTGCATGGCTCCGGGAAGTTCCGGCGCAGCGTCCCAACGCTTGATGCAGTGTGTTTCCTCCAACAAGGGAATATATTCTTCCGGGTCCGGATCTTTGATATTCTCCGGAATCTGTCCGCCCGCCATTGCCATATTGAAATAATGGCCTTCAAGATGAAGTCCGAGTACAGGACTGTCCGGTTCCGCCATCATTTTCTCAGTGGTCTCCGCAGCAGCACGGATCATCGGAATGGTAGAAGAAGAAAGAGTAGGAAAAATACTGGTAGTACCATGCTGCATGTGGGCTTTGATTGCGGTACGGAAAGCGTCTTCCGTACCTTCCATAAAGTCTCTTCCACCGCCACCGTGAACGTGGATTTCCACGCCACCCGGAACGATATACATTCCTTTGGCATCAATCAGTTTGGCTCCGATAATGGCAAGGTCACAATTGGTTACTTCCAGAATTTTATTGTCGCGAATAAGAACTGACCCATCCTTTAGCCAGCCTTGTGGTGTCAGGATGCGTGCATTAATGATTTGTGTTAACATATCATTTTTATTAAATTAATTATAGGTCTACATAAACCGATGACTCTCTTTCGGGGGGAAGTACATCGATTTTTCACTTGCAAAATTACGCTTTTCTATCCAAATTATTGATAAAATCGTCCGCTAAACGTCCAATAAGGTACAAAAAAAAGAGGTTATCAGTCTTATTGACTGACAACCTCTAAATTTATCTGGAGCGGAAAACGAGACTCGAACTCGCGACCCTAACCTTGGCAAGGTTATGCTC
>CAJKMT010000011.1 GCA_905201055.1 uncultured Sutterella sp.
GGCCCCGGGCTTCGCCGGCTGTGCCGCCGGTCTGAACGCCAACCTCCTGGTGGTGGGCACCGACGTGGGCCTCGCCGCAATCACGCAGCAGGCCGCCCAGATCATCGATCCCTCCTTCACCGTGCATCCCGCCGTCAACTGGTACTTCATGTCGGCCTCCACCTTCCTCGTCACGGCCCTCATCGTCATCCTCACGGAAAAGGTCGTCGAACCCCGGCTTGAAGGCGTGGCCATGCACGAAGGCGCCATGGGCAGCGAAGACATGACCGTTTCCCCCGAAGAACGCCGCGGTCTGCGCGCCGCCCTCATCGGCGGTCTCATCTACATCTTCCTCATTCTGCTCACCGTGGTGCCCGAACACGGCATTCTGCGCAATCCCAAGACCTTCAGCATCGTTCCCTCGCCCTTCCTCGATTCTCTCGTGCCCATCCTTCTCGTGTTCTTCCTTGCCGTGTCCATTCCCTACGGCGTGAGCACCAAGGTCATACGCAACGACAAGGACGTGGTCCGCTTCATGGGCAAGGCCATGCGGGAATTCTCCTCCTTCATCGTGCTCTGCTTTGCCGCCGGTCAGTTCGTTTCCAGCTTCGCCTACACCCATCTGGACATGTACCTCTCCATTCAGGGCGCGGCCTTCCTCAACGACACGGGCTTCTCCGGCATTCCGCTCGTGGTGAGCTTCCTCATCCTCACCGCGTGCATCAACTTCTTCATCGGCAGCGCCATGGCCAAGTGGGCTCTTCTGGCCCCCATCTTCGTGCCCATGCTCATGCAGATGCAGCTTTCCCCCTACTTCGTTCAGGCCGCCTACCGCGTGGCCGACTCCACCACCAACGCCATTTCCCCGCTGGAGCCCTTCATGGCCTTCATCATCGGCGTGGCTCAGAAGTATGCCAAAAACGTGGGCCTCGGCACCATCATTTCCCTGATGCTGCCGTATGCTCTGGGCATTCTCTTCTTCTGGGGCCTGTTCCTCATCATCTGGATGGAGATCGATCTGCCTCTCGGTCCCGGCGCTCCCGTTTTCCTGTAACCTGCTTCTTTCCCTCCGCTTCCGCAGCACATCCGTGCCTCTCACGGAAGCGGAGGGTTGCGCTTTTTGCGGAGCGATGCAAAAATATCCCGCATCAAACTCCGCCCCCCTACCTCAAATAGCCTTTGCAAAAAATCAAATCAGGAGGCCACGTGGAATACTTCGACTTTGAAATCATGGGACTGAAGCGCAAGCTTCCCTTCGTCAAAATCGGCGACAATCTCGCCCTCGCCAGCTTCGTCGTTCTCTCCGACACCGAACTCATCCAGACCGTGGCCCCCGAACTCATGAAACGTCTGCCGGAAGTGGACGTGCTCATGACCGCCGAAGCCAAAGGCATCTGCCTCACCTACGAAATCAGCCGTCTCATGGGCATGAAGGACTTCGTGGTGGCCCGCAAGAGCCGCAAGCCCTACATGCAGAACGCCATCTCCCACTCCGTGTTCTCCGTGACCACGCAGAAGGAACAGACCCTCTGGCTCGACGGCTGCGAAGCCGAAAAGATCAGAGGCAAACGCGTCGCCCTCATCGACGACGTCATCGCCACCGGCGAATCCATTGAAGCCATCGAGGCCCTTGCCCGCGCCGCCGGCGCCAACGTGGTGGCCCGTGCCGCCATTCTGGCCGAGCTGCAGTCCGTGCATCGCAAGGACATCATTTACCTGAAGGAACACTACGTATTCCGTCCCAATCCCGACGGAACCTATACCCCTCTGGAAAGCCTCGAATAACAGCGCTCCCCCGGAAGCCCTCCGACGCCATCCACTCTCCGACGGGCATATGACAACGGCAGCGGACATCCGGTAAGCGGCCTCATAAATCCCTATGTTCAGAAAAGGCGGTCGCCTTCACGGAGACCGCCTTTTTCAGGCGCCCACGGCCGCAGCGCACAGGCTTCACCTCGGCCAAGCCTTCCCGGAACGCTGCGCATGTGGCATGCCTGCTGCCGCAAGGCCGCGTAGAGGCTGCCGAACGCGCTCGTGCGCTGGAAGAAGCCAAAGCCAAGATGCAGGCTGAAGAGGAAGAAAAGCGTCGCCGTGAAGAAGCCGAGCGTCAGGAAAAGCTCGCTCAACAGAAGGCGGCGGAAGAAAAAGCTGCTCAGGAAGCCGCACGCGCCAAGGCTCAGGCTGAGGCTGAAGCAGCGGCCGCCCGTCAGGCCCAGGTTAAGGAGCCCGAAGTCAAGAAGGCAGAGGCCCCGAAGACAGAGGTTAAGCCTGAAGTTAAACCTGAAGTGCGCGCGGAACAAAAGCCGCAAAATAAGCCTGAAGGCAAACAATTCCAAAAGAATAAAGAGCCTCGCCGTAATGATCGTAATGATCGAAACGACAAGGCGAAGTTCCAGGCCAATGCCGGCAAAAAGCCGTTCCAGCGTCCTGCCGATCATAAAGCTCAGGAACCCTTGTCTGAGGAAGAAATCAAGCGCCGTCAGGAAGCCAAGCGCAAGGCCGAGGAAGAAGCCCGTGCTATTCGTGAAATGATGAGTAAGCCCAAGCCCTCGGTGATGAAGGCTAAGAGTGAAAAGCCCGCTGATGCCAAGAAGGGACAGGATAAGAAAAAGGGCGGCAAGAATAACGACCGTGATCGTGATGATGATCAGGGCGGTAAGAAAAAAGGCGGCGGCAAACACGCCGGCAGCAACCATGGTGCCGGCAGCAAGTGGGACGATGGAATGAAGCATCGCGGCGGCAACAAGGGCAATGCCCGTGTGATCGACGAGGATGATGATGGAAATGAACAATGGCGCGGTTCCCGCAAGAATCGCAACAACCGTCGTCACGAACAGCCTAAGGCTCAGCAGGTTCAGAATACGGAACCCGTGGTGCGTGAAGTGAGCGTGCCTGAAACGATCAGTGTGGCCGACTTGGCTCACAAGATGGCTGTTAAGGCAACCGAAGTGATCAAGACCCTCATGAAGATGGGACAGATGGTGACGATCAACCAGATGCTTGATCAGGATACCGCCATGCTCGTTGTTGAGGAAATGGGACACCATGCGATTGCGGCCAAGCCCGATGATCCGGAAGCGATCTTGGGTGACATGATGCAGGAAAATACTTCCGAAGCGCTGCCGCGTCCGCCGGTGGTGACCATTATGGGTCACGTTGACCACGGTAAGACGAGCTTGCTTGACTACATCCGTCGCGCCAAGGTGGCTGCCGGTGAAGCGGGCGGTATTACGCAGCACATCGGTGCTTACCACGTGAAGACGCCGCGCGGCATTGTGACCTTCTTGGATACCCCGGGGCATGAAGCCTTTACGGCTATGCGCGCCCGCGGTGCTCAGGCAACCGATATCGTGATTTTGGTGGTGGCTGCCGATGACGGCGTGATGCCGCAAACCAAGGAAGCTATTGCTCACTCGAAGGCTGCCGGTGTGCCGATGGTGGTGGCTATCAATAAGATCGATAAGCCGGAAGCCAATCCTGAACGCGTTAAGCAGGAACTCGTGCAAAACGATGTGATGCCTGAAGACTGGGGCGGCGATGTGCCCTTCATTCCGGTGTCGGCAAAGACCGGTCAGGGTGTTGATGAGTTGCTCGAAAACGTTTTGCTTCAAGCAGAAATGTTGGAATTGAAGGCACCGCGCGACGGAATGGCCAAGGGTCTTGTGATTGAATCCCGCTTGGATAAAGGCCGCGGTCCTGTAGCTTCTGTTTTGGTGCAGTCCGGTACGCTTCATCGCGGCGACATTGTGTTGGCCGGTGCCGAATTCGGCCGCGTCCGCGCAATGATTAACGAAACCGGTAAGGCGGTTTCTGAAGCGGGTCCTTCGATTCCTGTGGAAATTCAAGGGCTCTCCGGGGTGCCTCAGGCGGGCGACGAAATCATGGTTCTGCCCGACGAACGTAAGGCTCGTGAAATTGCCCTGTTCCGTCAGGGTAAGTACCGTGACGTGAAACTTGCCAAGCAGCAGGCCGCTAAACTTGAAAACATCTTCTCGGATGCGGGTAACGGTGAAACCAAGACCTTGGCTTTGATTGTCAAGGCTGACGTTCAAGGTTCTACCGAAGCTATTGTTCACGCTTTGACGAAGTTGTCCACGGATGAAGTTCGTGTGCAGGTGGTGCACTCGGCAGTGGGCGGCGTTTCTGAAACCGACGTCAACTTGGCTTTGGCCAGTAAGGCCGTGATCATCGGCTTTAATGTGCGTGCCGATGCACCTGCCCGCAAGTTGGCAGAAAGCAACGGTGTGGACATTCGCTACTACAACATCATTTACGATGCCGTCGATGATGTGAAGGCAGCCATGAGCGGCATGCTTGCTCCTGAAAAGCGCGAAACGATGCTGGGTATGGTGGAAATTCGCCAATGCATCCGCGTACCGAAGGTCGGTATGATTGCCGGCTGTAAGGTGCTCGAAGGTGTGGTGCGCCGCACCGCTTCGGCTCGCTTGCTGCGTGATAACGTTGTGATCTGGACCGGTGAACTCAATTCGCTGCGCCACTTCAAGGATGACGTGCGCGAAGTGAAGGCCGGTATGGAATGCGGTCTGTCGCTCAAGGGTTATGACGATATCAAGGAAGGCGATCAGCTTGAAATCTTTGAAGTGACGGAAGTGGCCCGTACGCTTTAAAGCCAATGAGACGCCTGAGCCGACGGGTAATTCAATCCGTCGGTCGGCTTTGATGCTGCAAAGAAAGGAATATTTGACATGAGAGCTGCAAAACCGGGACGTGCGCTTCGGGTTGCTGATCAGATTCAGAAAGATCTGGCGCGTTTGATTCCGCAGGAAGTCCGCGATCCGAGAGTCGGATTGGTGACACTGACCGGCTGCGAAATTACCCCCGATTATGCCCACGCCAAAGTGTACTTTACGGTGATCGGAGCTGAGCCCGAACAGGCCCGGGAAGGGCTGAATGCGGCCGCCGGCATGCTTCGCAATCATCTCTTTAAGCTTTTGTCGATTCACACAGTGCCGACCTTGCACTTTGAACACGACACAAGCGTTGCCAAGGGCTTTGAAATGGACCGCCTGATTGCTCAGGCTATGAAGCAGACCAAGGGCGAAGAATGAGAAGAAAAGGCTTGCCGGTTGATGGCGTGCTTCTGCTCGATAAGCCTTACGCCATGACTTCCAACGCCGCGCTTCAGTCGTGCAGGCGCTTGCTCAATGCTCAAAAAGCGGGGCACACCGGCACACTCGACCCTCTGGCAAGCGGTCTTTTGGCTCTGACATTTGGTGAGGCGACTAAGTTTTCCGCCGATCTGCTTCATGCCGACAAGACTTACGTGCCCGGCATCAAACTCGGTCAGAAAACGACGACCGGTGACCTTGAGGGCGAATTTATTCAAACGCGTCCTGTGTCTGTCGGACGTGAGGAAATTGAAGCGGTGCTGGAACGCTTCAGGGGCGATATCCTACAGGTGCCGCCCATGTTCTCGGCCTTAAAGCGTGATGGGAAAACGCTTTATGACTTAGCCCGCGAGGGGGTGAGCATTGAACGCGAGCCCCGGGCGGTGCGAATTGAAAAATTGGAGATACTCTCTTTTGAAGGAGAGCTCTTAACTGTCGAGGTCACTTGCTCAAAGGGGACCTACATTCGGGTGCTTGCCGAAGATATCGGGGAGGCGCTCGGATGCGGAGCTCACCTGGCAAGTTTAAGACGCACGGCAGTTGGCTCGCTTCGCATTGAAGACAGCGTGACAATGACTGCGCTTGAATCAATGCAGCAGGAGCAGCGGCTCAAAGAATTGAAACCGTTGGATGCGTTGATGCAGACGCTTGCAGCGGTTCATTTAAGCGAAAACGACTGCGTGAGGTTTTGTCACGGCCAGCGCCTGGCGCTTGGTCTGCAGGCAAGCCCCCGAGTCCGGGTCTACGGACCTGAAGGAAAAATGGTGGGAACGGCCCGCATCAATGAACGCGGAGTGCTCGAACCCGAACGATTAATTGCCAACAAGAAAGATATTGAGGCAACAAATGACTAGTACTCGTGCTATTCGCAATATCGCGATTATTGCGCACGTTGACCACGGTAAGACGACCTTGGTTGACAAACTTTTGCGCGCTGCCGGCACTTTCCGTGCCAATCAGGAAGTCCAAGAACGTGTGATGGACAGCGGTGATTTGGAACGTGAGCGCGGCATTACGATTTTGGCTAAAAACTGTGCTGTCGAATACGAAGGGACCCACATCAACATTATCGATACCCCGGGGCATGCGGACTTCGGCGGTGAAGTCGAACGTGTTTTGTCCATGGTCGACGGAGTGCTGCTTTTGGTCGATGCGGTCGAAGGCCCGATGCCTCAGACGCGTTTTGTGACTCGTAAAGCCTTGGCTTTGGGCTTAAAGCCGATTGTGGTGATCAATAAGATCGACCGCCCGGGTTCTCGTCCGGATTGGGTGCTCAATCAAACGTTTGATTTGTTCGATAAGCTGGGCGCCACGGAAGAGCAGCTTGATTTCCCGGTAATTTATTGCTCCGCTTTGGAAGGCGTGGCCGGTTACAGCGACGACATCGAAGAATTGAAGAAGATCGGCAACATGCGCGCGATTTTCGACACCGTAATTGAAAAAGTGCCGGTGCGTGATGACGATCCCGATGGTCCGCTGCAGCTGCAGATTTGCTCGTTGGATTATTCAAGCTATGTGGGCAAAATCGGTATCGGTCGTGTGCACCGCGGTCGCATTCACGCCGGTGAAGATGTCTGCATTATGAACGGTCCTGACGATACGCCGAAGAAAGTGAAGGTCAATCAGATTCTCATGTTCGAAGGCTTGGATCGTAAATTGGTGGATTCTGCGGAAGCCGGTGATATCGTTTTGGTCAACGGTATTGAAGACCTGTCGATCGGTACCACAATCACTGATGTGGAGCACCCCGAAGCGTTGCCCCTTTTGAAGGTGGACGAACCGACCCTGTCGATGAACTTCCAGGTCAACACGAGCCCCTTGGCCGGTCGCGAAGGCAAGTACGTGACGAGCCGTCAGATTCGCGAACGTTTGGAACGTGAACTGAAGTCCAATGTGGCTATGCGCATGAAGCTCACCGATGATGAAACGGTCTTTGAAGTTTGCGGTCGCGGCGAATTGCACCTGACGATTTTGATTGAAAACATGCGCCGTGAAGGCTATGAATTGGCTGTGTCCCGTCCGCGCGTGCTGTTGAAAGAAATCAACGGCCAGAAGATGGAACCGTACGAAGTGCTCACGGTTGACGTGGAAGAAGAACACCAGGGCGCCGTGATGGAAGAATTGGGTCGCCGTAAGGGGGATCTGCAGGACATGCAGCCTGACGGCAAGGGCCGTGTGCGTTTGGAATACCGTATTCCGGCACGCGGTTTGATCGGCTTCCAGAGCGAATTCATGACGATGTGTCGCGGCACGGGCATCATGAGCCACGTCTTTGACGATTACGGTCCGATCAAGGAAGGCGATGTCGGCGAACGCAGAAACGGCGTGCTCATCAGCCAGGATAACGGCGAAGCGGTGGCTTATGCTTTGTGGAAGCTGCAGGATCGCGGCCGTATGTTTGTCAAACCCGGCGATAAGCTCTATGAAGGCATGATCATCGGCATTCACTCCCGCGACAATGACATCGTGGTGAATCCGATTCGCGGCAAACAGCTCACCAACATCCGTGCTTCGGGTACTGATGAAGCCATTCGTTTGGTGCCGCCCGTGCAGCTGACGCTCGAAAGCGCCGTGGAATTCATCAATGACGATGAATTGGTGGAAATTACTCCGCACACGATCCGCTTGAGAAAGCGTTACCTCACGGAAATTGATCGCCGTCGTCACGCTCGTGCCGAACGTGAACAAAACGCTTCTTAAATTGCACTGATGAAGAAAAAGAAAACGCCCGTACTTTGCCCCTGCGGCAGTCACCTTGACTACAGGGACTGTTGCGGGCGTTTTCATGAGGGCGCTTTGGCGCCCGATGCCCTCGCTTTGATGAAAAGCCGCTACAGTGCTTTTGCAATGAAGCGGGCGGACTATTTGCTTAAAACCTGGCACGAAAGCACTCGCCCTGCCGATCTTGATCTCAATGAACCGATTAAATGGTTGGGACTAGAGATTCTGTCGTTTGACGAATTCGGTGATGAGGCAACCGTGGTTTTTGTCGCTAAGGGAAAAATCAGCGGAAGGGCGTTTAAACAAAGTGAAAAGAGCCGCTTTGTCAAGCAAAACGGACAGTGGTATTACGTCGATGGAGTGATGGACGATGAGCACGCTCACTGATCAGCCGAAATGGATTTTGGAAGGGGCGCTGCTCACAAGCGATGTTCCTCTGTCGGTAGCCACTTTAAGAGAATGTCTCGATAAACGCTATACCAAAGCTCAGGTTTTGCAGATGCTTGCTGAACTGCAAAACGATTGGGCGGGACGCGCCCTTGAGCTTCGGGAGGTGGGTGAAGGATTGTGGCGCTTTCAGTCGGTAGGGGCGATGCGCGACATCTTAAGAAAACTTCATCCGGAAGAAGCGCCGAAATACAGCCGAACGGTGATGGAGACGCTCGCAGTGATTGCTTACCGCCAACCGGTGACTCGCGGTGATATTGAAAAGATTCGCGGGGTGAGTGTCAATCCCAATGCCATTAAAACATTACTTGACCGTAATTGGATTGAAGTGATCGGCAGAAGAGAAACGGTCGGGCACCCTGAACTGCTCGCCACAACCCGTCAGTTTCTTGTTGATTTGGGGTTAAACTCCTTGCAGGATTTGCCGAGTATTGCTCCTCAGGATGAGCCCGATGTCGAAGCTTTTGAGTTGTTTGAGGGACAGTCTCAAACGGAAAAAATCGCCGTTAACCGCATCACGGATCGCTCGCAGCTCAAGGCTCTTGATGATGAACACGCCAGATTGGAAAGTCTGATCCAGCCGTTGGATTTTGGAGAAAATGACGATGATCAAACGAAACGCTCCGAATAAGGGGAAAACACTGCGACCGGCGGCTAAACGCACCCCGTTTAGAGCCCCCTTAGCCAAAAAGCGCACGGCGGAGTCGGTAAAACCCGCGGTTGAACAAGTGCCTTCCAACGCTGTTTCGGAAGCAATCGGTGCCGTCGGAGAGAAACTGCAGAAAGTGCTGGCAGATGCCGGTTTAGGGTCGCGCCGCGAAATGGAGGCGCTCATTGCCACCGGTGTGGTGACCGTTAACGGCGATGTGGCTAAGGTCGGTGATCGGGTGCGCCCTAATGACAGTATTCGAGTCAAAGGACGTTTGGTCAAACGAGCAGTTGTCTCAAGTGATGTTCCCAAAGTGCTTTTGTACCATAAGCCTGCCGGAGAAATTGTTTCAGCCGATGACCCGCAGGGGCGTCCCAGTGTTTTTGATCGCCTGCCTAAATTAAACGGTGAACGCTGGATTGCTGTCGGCCGTTTGGACTTTAATACCGAAGGTGTTCTTTTATTTACCACAAGCGGGGCACTTGCCAATATGCTCATGCATCCGCGCTACCGCATTGAGCGCGAGTATGCCGTGCGCGTGCAGGGTGAATTGAGCGATGAGAACAAGGAAAAGCTTTTAAAAGGCATAAAGCTTGATGACGGTCCCGCAGCCTTCTCACGCATTGAAGATATCGGCGGTGTTTCAAGTAACCATTGGTATCGGGTGACTTTGGCAGAAGGCCGAAATCGAGAAGTGCGCCGAATTTTTGAAGCGGTCGGACTGACGGTTTCCCGTTTGATTCGGGTTCGTTTCGGTGCGGTGCTTTTGCCCAAAGATCTGCCTCGCGGAGCCAAGATGCGCTTAAGTGACGAGTGGGTCAAGGGGTGGATCGAAGACTTGAAGGCCGGCAGCAGCCGTGCTGGCGTTGTCCCCGGAAGTGACAAAAGCAAGGTTGCGGCGGCACCGACTCGCCAGAAAGCAAAGGCCGGCACCGGTGCCAACAAAGGCGGTCGCAAATTTGCCGCCAGAAAAGATGTTTACGACAAAGGTTATGAGGGCGTGGCCGAATCGAAGAAACGCACCGCCAAACGTGTCATAAACATTAACAAAGCCGCCAAGACAGTGAGACGCTCGAGCCGCTAAAATGTCGGCGAACTAATTAAAAAGAAAGCCCATGAGTAAAAAACTAGTAGACCGCTTGCCGATTTTCAGCGACCCTTATGTCAGACGGTTGCTGGGGTATTTGCCTGCGCATAAAAAAGAAATCGCCCTGGCTGTCGTGTGCATGATTTTAGGTGCCGCGAGTTCTTCTTTAATTGCCCTTTTGCTGGGTAAACTCACCGATTTGGGCTTTTATGAGCACAATCCTGCCATTGTCTGGTGGACTCCGGTGGGACTGATCGGCATTTCCATTTTGCACGGCGGAACGCAGTTTCTTTCGAACTATCTCCTGCAGCGGGTGAGCCAACAGGTTTTGGTGCGCATTCGCCGCCTGATGTTCAGTCACCTGATTCAGTGGTCTTCGCAAACCTATCAGCGCTACATGTCGGGCAAGATCGTTTCGAAGTTTGTCAATGAAGCTTCCGGCGCTTTAGGGATGGCCGCGGAAATTTTGACAACGCTTGTTCGCGATTCGCTGCAAATCATTTCCTTGGCCTGCATTCTTGTTTATCACAATTGGCTTTTGACCCTGGTGACTTTGGTGGTAGCACCGCTTTTAGCGATGGTGCTTAAATGGGTGAGCCGTACGGTGAAACGTTTGACGCTGGGTTCTCAAAATACCTTGGGCGAAATGAGCGTGGCCATTCAGGAAGCCTATGAAGGCCAGCGTGTGGTGAAAATTTACGACGGCTATGTTTATGAGAAAAAGCGCTTTGCAGCCATCAACGAACGCCTGAAGTCCTACGCTGTTCGCATGCAGGCGGTGAAATCTCTGGGAACACCTTTGACACAGCTTGTCACGATGATCGGTGTCTCAGTTGTGGTGGTTTTTGCTCTGACTCAGGCTCAAAGGGGTGAACTCTCCATGGGTGAATTCACCACCTACCTGTCCGCCATGCTTTTGATGATGCCCGCAATCCGTCACTTGTCCGGATTAAACGGCTCCATTGCCCGTATGTCGGCAGCCTCTGAAAGTGTCTTTAAGATGATCGACGAGCCGCCTGAAGAAGATAACGGCTCGCGCACGATTGAGCGCGCAACCGGCGCGGTAAGCTTCCGCAATGTTTGCCACACGTATGACGGGGCAACGACTCCGGCGGTGGAAAACTTCACTTTGGATGTGAAGCCCGGCGAAATGATTGCCTTGGTCGGTTCTTCGGGCTCGGGCAAGACAACGCTTATCAATTTGATTCCGCGCTTCTGGACGATGACATCGGGTGATATTCTCTTTGACGGCATCAGTCAAAAAGACCTGACCTTAAGAAGTTTGCGCGCGCAGATCTCGCTTGTGAGCCAGGATGTTGTTCTTTTTGATGACACGATTGCCGCCAATATCGCCTACGGTGTGCGTGACAAAGTCACCGATGAAGATATCCGAAAGGCAGCGGAAGCGGCTTATCTTCTGCCCTTTATTGAATCGTTGCCCGAAGGCTTCAATACCCGAGTGGGTGAGGGCGGCGCAAAGCTTTCGGGCGGTCAGCGTCAGCGCATTTCCATTGCCCGCGCGCTGCTGAAAAACGCACCGATTTTGCTTTTGGATGAAGCCACGAGTGCCTTGGATACCGAAAGTGAGAAATATATTCAGGCCTCGCTTGATGAGCTGATGGTCGGCCGCACGAGTTTTGTAGTGGCTCACCGCTTGTCAACAATTGAGGGCGCTGACCGTATTGTCGTGATGAAGGACGGCCATATCGTTGAAATCGGCAACCACAAAGAATTGTTGGAAAAGAACGGTGTGTACGCCAATCTCTACAAGATTCAGTTTGCCGACAGACCGACAGCTCATCAGCTTTTGGAAAATCATTAAAGAGTTCTGACAATCAAGATGTCAAAGCGGAGGTCCCAAGATGGAAAAAGACCTCCGTTTTGCATTTTAGAGCTTTACGCCCAAGAGCGTCAGTGTCAGCGGAATAAGCAATGCCGAGAGCATGGTTGAAACAAAAATCGCATTGCTTGCCGCCCCTTCCTGACTTCTGAATTCACTTGCCATCAGATAAACATTGATAGCCACGGGCAATGAGGCAGTGAGAACACAGGCATTGGTGGTGATTTCATCCAAGCCGATGAGTTTTGCCAGGCAAAAGACAATAAAGGGGTGAATCACAATTTTCAGAGTGGAAATGGCTAAACCTCTTGGCAAAGCCGCTGTGAAGCGATGCTGAGCCAATCCCATACCGACTACGATCAGGGCAATCGGTGTTGTGGCTGAAGAAACATAGCCGAGTGTGCGTTCAAGAAAATCGGGTAGCTGCCATCCGCTCAAACCCCAGGCACTGCCCACAACAATGGCAAGCACCACCGGATTTTTAAACACTTTAAGCATCGGCCGACCGATCCGCTTCCAGTCCAAAGCGCCCTCAGCTTTACCTAATTCAACACTGGCAATCGCAGTGGTCCAAAGCAAAAGAACGCTGAAAATAATCAAAAGACTGATTGTCGGCATGGCCTCATCTCCAAGGCTTACTTGAAGAATGGGTACGCCAAGCTGAACGTTGTTGCCGAAAATGGCAGCCATGCCGAAAATGGTTTTGCCGGTATTATCCAGGTGAAATATTCGCCCCACCGTGCGTCCCAGACAGTAGATGATGACGCAGGAGCCGAAAAAAGCGATGAGCACTCGCCAGTCAACGGGCGGCATTTCAGAAAGTTTACTCATCAGAGAAAATAGCAGCGCGGGCATCAGGAATCGGAATGTAAAGCCCGAGAGCGTGCGGACGATGCTTTGATCAAAATATTTTCCGACAATCAGCCCCCAGCCGAGAAGCACCAAAAGGAAAAGCGGCAGACAAAGCTGAAGGTGGTAGAAAAACAAGTTAAGCATTTTGACCTCAGAAAGGACAAGGCGCCTCAATTGTTAGGAGCTCACCGCTCGTGGGATGAATAAAACGGATGGCTTCGGCATGAAGGTAGAGCCTGTCAGCCGGTCGCCCGTAAAGATCGTCGCCCACGATGGCGGCGTTGAGCCCATCGGCGTGGGCCGCATGAATGCGAAGCTGATGCGTGCGTCCGGTTTTAGGATAAAAAGCAATGCGTGCCCGACCGTCCGGGTAGCTCTGAAGTAAACGATAACCCGTACAGGCGGGTTTTCCGTATGTGTACTCAACCATTTGACGAGGACGCTCGAAGGGGTTGAGGCAAAGAGGCAATTGAATTTCACCGTTTGGGATTGCCGGTGTTTTTTCCAGAATCGCAATATAGCGCTTCTGAACGGATCCTTGAGAAAACGCTGCCTGCAAAGCCTTGTGGGTCTGCTTGTTTTTTGCAAAAACTACAATGCCGGATGTCGCCATATCCAAGCGGTGCAGAAGCATCGGTCCGGTGGCATTCGGATACAGAGCCATCGCAATGGAGTAAAGGTCGGTGACAGGCAGTTTGCCCGGCACAGAAAGCATGCCCTCAGGCTTATTGAAAGCCACGATATCGCTGTCTTCATAAACGATCTCAGGCTTCCAATTTTGATAGCGGTTGCGGGCTAAAAGGTTTTCTTCAAGTTTTTCGCCTTCAAGGAAAAATTCAAGCAGTTTCTCGTGGCGCTCTTTGGCAAAGGCGTAAAAAGTGCCTTCGGCTCTCGCGTCATACGCTGCCACCAGTCCCCACCAGAATTGACCCATGGCAATGGGTTGGGCATGAAGGCGATAAGCCATGTTCAACAGTGCGGGTAGGGCCGTGCGTAAAATGGCTTTTAGCTGTTCTTCGCGGTTGATGTATCCTGAAAGTAATTCAAGAAGTGTGGCGGGTTTTTCTTTTTTTATTTTGAACGGTAATACTGCCTAAGCGTCGTTTCCATTCATTTTCCACGGCCACATGGGTGCGGTGCTGAAAGTCTGAGCGGGCAGCTTCTTCTGCCTGCAAAGCCAACACGTATTTTAGTTTCAGGCGCTCGAGCTCGCCGGAATCAAACTGACTCGAAGCAATGAGCGCTTCTTTATTGAAAACGCCGCTTGCGCGTTGCTGCTGGCGGTGTTCCCGTCTGGCTTGAGCCGCTTCTTTAAAAGTGACGTATTTTTCCTGAGCGCGCAGTTTTTCTTCAAACGCCTTATCAATGCGTTCGGTGTTTAAAGGCTGAAGGTTTTCCGCAGGCAGCTGCTGCCAAAACGACGGTTCAAAGTAAGAGTCGGTGCAGTCAAACTGGTCACATGCACAAATAAATCCGGTCGTTCCATCAGGCAATCGGCACACCAACACGGCAACCAAACGGCCTGCTTGGTTGCGGGCAGATTCATCGAGATGCCGACGGATCCGCTCTGCGGCACTCTTCACGAGAGGATGAACCTGATAGTGATACGGATACGTGAGTGCGTCGCCTGTTACCGATCGGTCGGCGCACTCGAGCTTCTTAAACATATTTCAAACAAAAAATTCAGTCGCCTGAAAGTCTAGCAAATGCCGCTCTTTACTGAGATTGTTTCGCTAAAAAAAGGATCATTTTTTGTCAAAGTGCCTTGAAACGAAAAAGGGATTCTGAGACAGTCTCAGAATCCCCCTGCGGTTATCTTTCGGCTATTTAACTATGAAAGACCGACGATTTTGCCGTTGACGACATCAATGTGCAAAGCGGCAGGCTGCTTGGGCAGACCGGGCATGCGCATGATGGCTCCGGTGGTGGCTACAACAAAACCGGCACCGGCGTTGAGGATCAGACGCTGCACAGGCAGGGTAAATCCTTTGGGAGCGCCAAGCCAAGTCGGTTCGTGTGACAGTGAATACGGTGTCTTGGCGACGCAGACCGGCAGACGATCAAATCCGAGTTCCTGGATTTGTTTGAGATCTTTTTTGGCAGCCGCCGACAGCTCAATGTCCTTGGCACCGTAGACATTGACAGCCAATTTCTCGAGTTTTGTGACGACATCGTCATCTTCTTCGTACGAGAAGTGCAAAGGCTTGGGTTCACCGGCAGCAGCCTGCATGACGGCTTTGGCTAATTCAACGGCACCTTCGCCGCCTTTAATAAAGCCGTCGCAAACAGCAAAACGCACGCCCTTTTCAGCGCAGCGAGCGCGGATGATCTCAATTTCTTCTTCCGTATCCGTGGCAAAGTGATTTAAGCTCACCACAATTTCCGGTCCGAAATGTTTGAGGTTGTCGATGTGAGCATCCAAGTTGCATAAACCCTTCTTTAGTGCTTCAACATTGGGTTTGCCGATTTCAGGCAAGGGTACCATGCCGTGCCACTTCAGGGCTTTGGTAGAAGTGACAAGAACAATCGCTGAAGGGGTAAGACCGGCTGCGCGGCACTTAATATTGATGAACTTTTCAGCGCCCAAGTCGCTGCCGAAACCGGCTTCCGTCACAGCCCAGTCACCTAAAGTCATTGCCGCCTTCGTAGCAACCACGGAGTTGCAGCCGTGGGCGATGTTGGCAAAGGGGCCGCCGTGCACGAAAGCCAAGTTGCCTTCAATAGTCTGAACGAGGTTGGGTTTCATTGCTTCAAGCAGCAAAGCCATCAAAGCGCCTGTGGCACCTAATTCTTTGCAGGTGTAGGCAGAGCCGTCACGCTTGATGCCGACAACCAGTCGGTCAATACGGGCACGCAAATCATCGAGGTCGTTGGCAAGGCAAAGCACGGCCATGAGTTCACTGGCAACCGTGATGTCAAAACCGGTTTCCGTGGGAATGCCGTTGGCAGGGCCGCCCAAGCCCGTGATGATGTTGCGGAGCATACGGTCATTGACGTCGACAACACGGCGCCAAATGACGGTCTTCAGGTCAACCTGACGTTGGTGGCGGGCATTGTCAATCATTGCCGCCAAAAGGTTGTTGGCAGCCGTGATGGCATGAAAGTCACCGGTAAAGTGCAGGTTGATGGATTCCATCGGCAAAACCTGAGAATATCCGCCGCCGGCAGCGCCGCCCTTCATGCCGAAGCAGGGACCGAGTGACGGTTCACGCAGAGCAACGACCGCCTTTTCGCCCAAGCGCTTTAAACCTTGAGTCAAAGCAATTGAGGTGGTCGTTTTGCCGGAGCCGGCAGGCATGCCGGAGGTTGCCGTCACCAGAATCAGTTTGCCGTGAGGCTTTCTGTCAGCGTGAAAGGACACCTTGGCTTTGTCACGACCATAGGGTTCAAACTCATCATCACTGAGACCGGCGCTGTGAGCCAAATCATCAATGCGAATCAATTTCGCCTCTTGGGCGATTTCGATATCAGACTTCATGAAAAAAAACTCCAAAAAAGAAAAAAAACAGAAAAACAAAAGCTTCCCTTCGACTCAAAATAAATTTTTTGAGCCGATTGATTTTTGTCCGTTGAGAGTTTTCTGAGGTCAACGGCATGGTGCATACGGATGCAAACAGTATGCCTGAAAAAAATATTTCAGTAACAAGAAAAAGGATATTTTTTTTCGTGCCTTTTTGAATTTGCGTTTAAGTCACAGGTGCACGGAGATGATTTTTCCTTGACAAACAAGGCTGTTGCGGGGATATCATACGGAGAAGCTTTGATTGGTGTGCATCATGGAATTTATCTTTTTTCTGATTGTCGGTATTTGTGTCGGTACTTTCGGAACACTGATAGGACTTGGCGGCGGACTGATTCTGGTTCCGCTTTTTATGTACACCATGTACAACCCTGATGGTTCGGCAACATTCAGTACGGTGCAGCAAATAGTCGGCACCAGTCTTTTTGCCGTCGCATGTAACGCAGTCTCCGGTGCTTATGCATACATGAAGCAGCGGCGAATTATGTTTCGCGCGGCGATTCCTTTTGCGCTCAGCACCATTCCGGGGGCTTTCTGCGGCAGTTTTGTTTCCAAGTACTTTACCGGCGCAAGTTTCTCCGTTGCTTTCGGTTGTCTGCTTGCTGTTCTCGGCTGTTTTATGTACTGGAAATCCAATTCCAAGCGTGCGACGGCGCGTCCTGAAGACTTTGATCCTGCTACCGCGGACTTTAATGTCTGGCTTGGTGTCGTTCTGACATTCGGTGTCGGTTTTATTTCAACTATCTTTGGGATCGGCGGGGGCATCATTGACGTTCCGATGATGGTCTTCATTCTTGGATTCCCTGCTCAGATCGCCACAGCCTCTTCGACATTTATTTTGATGGTGAGCTCTCTTGTCGGTACCGTAAGTCATGCCGCCCTTGGACATATTATTTGGCTGCCCGCTGTTTGTATCGGTTGCGGGTGTGTGATCGGCGCTCAGATCGGAGCGCGCATCGCTAAAAAGAGTAAACCCCGTGTTCTTGTGATCATTCTCTCGGTCACAATGGTTCTGATGGGCATTAACCTCGTTTTGCGCGGTCTCTAATTCAGTTGAGTTGTCTCAACAGTTTTTCCGTTTAATGGCGTTAAACTCAAAAAATCGTAGTGAAGTATTTCACTGACAGTTAACACAAAAAGCAAAGGAGAGTTCTTATGTGGGATCTGCTACTGAAAGGTGCCACCGTTGTTGACCCCCTCAATCGCATCGAAGGTGTTCGTGATGTGGCTATTGAAAACGGCTTGATTGCTGAAGTGGGTGTCGACTTACCCGGCGGCAGTGCTCGAGTGGTTGAAGACTATACGGGTAAAGTGCTGCAGCCCGGAATTGTCGACAGCCATGTGCATTTAGGGGAAATGTGGGGCTCTCCCTTCGGTTTTAAGATGCTTGCAATGGCAGGTGTCACGACCTGTTTGGATATGGCAGGCCCCTTGGACAATGTGCTCAAGAACATCCCGACCTATGGTGCCGGCATTAACTGCGCCATTTTGCAGTTTGCATCGCCTCCCTTCACGTTTAAAACCAATGAGCCCTCTAAGGTTGAAATGGATGCTCTGATTGATCAGTCCATGAAAGAAGGCGCTTTGGGCGTGAAGCTTTTGGGCGGTCACTATCCGCTTAAACCCGCAGTCTCTTCGCTTTTGATTAAGACCGCGCTGGAGCACGGTGCCTATATTGCCTGGCACGCCGGCACAAGTGAACACGGCTCAAACATTGAAGGTATGCGCGAAGCCGTTGAACTCAGCCAAGGCAATTTCTTGCATTTGGCCCATATTAACGCCTACTGCCGTGGCTCTATTCGTCCTGAATTGGATGAAACAAAAGAAGCGATTGAATTACTTCTCGCCAATGATCACATCCATTGTGAAAGTTACATTTCACCGCGAAACGGAACCCGTTTGACTTGTTTTGAAAACGGCAAAGTTCAGTCTAAGGTGACGGGCAATTGCCTCAAACGTTTCGGTTTTACCGATGACCGGGACGGAATTGAAGCGGCCTTTAAAGCCAATAAGGTTTGGGCGGTCTATGATGCGGGCGGCTATTCCGACTTAAAGACCGGTGAAGAAGGTCTTAAGCTTTGGAAAGATAACAACACGGATGTGGGAGGTTCCTTTAACGTGAATCCGCCTCTGCCGCGTGTATGGTTGGCAGAAGCCAAACGTCCGAACGGCAGTTTTGTGGTTGATGCCATTTCAACGGACGGCGGCTGCATTCCGCGCAATGTGATTTTGGAACAAGGCCTGTCGTTGGTGAAATTGGGTATTTTGACGCTTTCTGAATTTGCGGCCAAAACCTCTCTAAATCCAGCTCGCATGTTGCGTTTGGACAATAAGGGTCATTTGAGCGTAGGAGCCGATGCCGACATTACGATCTACGATTATGAGGCGCAAAAGCCCGTGGCCACTTTTGTCAAGGGTAAGACCGTATTTAAGAACGGTCGGGTTTACGGCACCAATGGCACAGTCATCTGCACTCAGTACGGTGAAGAGTTTGTCAAAGGTCTAGGCATCAACACCTTGGTGGTTGATCCCGGCAAACCTGTCGCAGACCGCTTCATTGTATAGTCAGGGAAAAGGCCGGCAACCTCAGCCGGCTCTGAGGTCAAAAAATGGGCCTCGCATTTTTGTGCGAGGCCCAAATAATTTTCACAGAATTATCACGGATGAAGTCCTCTGTTTTAACGAGAGTAATATTAAAAAATTCTTGCTTTATTAATCGCGCGCTTCTTTAGAGAGAAACTCCAATCAGTCCCTTTAACAGGAGAACGCTATTAAAGATAGTCCCTTTTTAAATTAACGGTTTTACCTGTTATGGCTACTTTTACATTGGCTCCGGCGAGCTTTGCCGCAGAGCAACCCAAAGCTTCTCAAACTCAACCAGTGCAGTTGCCCAAAGTGGCTATTTTGGCCACCGGTGGGACAATCGCCAGTCGGGGTTCAGGCGTCTTGTCGTTGACGGATTATGGTGTGGGCTCCGGTCATAAACCGGTTGGAATTGAAGTGCTTGTCGATGCAGTGCCGGAAATCAAGAATTTCGCGCAAATCAGTGGAGAGCAGGTTTTCAATGTCGGCAGCTCTAAGCTCAGTATTGAAAACTGGCTTACGCTAGCTAACCGTATTAACGAGTTATTGGCGACCAAGGATGTTGATGGCATTGTGGTGACCCATGGAACGGACACATTAGAAGAAACGGCGTATTTCCTAAATTTAGTTGTTAAAAATGACAAACCGGTTGTTTTGGTGGGGGCGATGAGGCCCGCCACTGCGATGAGTGCTGACGGTCCCCTTAATCTTGTCAACGGTGTGGCTTTGGCGGCAAGCAAAGACGCCAAAAGCAAGGGAGTCATGGTGGTGATGAACGATCAAATTTCTCCTGCTTTTGGTGTCACCAAGACCAACACCACTAACGTGGCAACATTTAAGTGTCCGGATACCGGCTATATGGGTTACATGCAAAACAATGTTCCTTATTTTGTCAATCAGCCACTTAAGCGTCATACAGTAAAGAGCGAATTCGACATCAAAGGATTGAAAGCATTGCCTCGCGTGGAAGTCAACTACACGACTTTAGGTCAAGACGGACAATTGATTGACGCCATGGTTAAGATTGGGGCGAAGGGCATAGTGAACGCAGGTTTGGGCCACGCCAATGTGCCGAATGATGTCATGGATAGTTTGATCAAAGCGAAAAAGGCGGGCGTGACTGTTGTTGTGAATTCTCGCGTAGGCACCGGAATGGTGACGCCGGTTGGCAAATTCTCTAAGGAAGGTTTTGTCAGCGCCATGATGCATAATCCCCAAAAGGCCCGCATTCTCCTTATGTTGGCTTTGACTAAGACAGACGATCCGAAGGAAATCCAAAGAATTTTCAACGAATACTAAACCAGATCCAACTAACCGAAAGTCGAAACAAATTTTGGGGCGGGTTAACCGCCCCTTTTTTGAAAATAGCCAATTGCCGCATTTCGACGTTGTCCGTCATAGTCAGCATAAGTGCTTAAGAGCAACGGCTAAGAAGTTAAAAAAATAACTCACTTCTTTTTCTTTTCACTAGGTAGAACCTCGCAATATCAGGCTTCTCAAAGCAATCGTATCGTTGTATTGTCATAAATCAAAGACTCTCCGTGGAATTAACAAAAAAGGAGACTGCTATGGATGTCGCGCTAGAAAACGGCATTTGGGTGCTCAACATTAATATGATCCAAAGCCTGGCTTTAGCCGTTGTCACTTACTATCTAGGCGTTTGGGTGAAGTCCAAGGTCGCCATTTTGGAGCGTCTTTCTATGCCAAGCCCGGTGGTGGGCGGCATGATTCTCGCGATTATTCTGTCGCTCTTGCAGGGTGCCGGTATCCTGTTGGTTCATTTTGATTCCACCTTGCAAACCCTGCTTATGCTGGCTTTCTTTACCACAATCGGCATGATGGCGAGCATTAAAGTGGTCAAACAAGGCGGAAAGCTCTTGGTAGGCTTTTTGATCGCCGTATCCGTTTTGGCGGTTTTGCAAAACGTTCTCGGTATGTCTTTGGCCTCATTTATGGGATTGGACAAACACTACGGGATTCTCACCGGTGCTGTTTCCATGATGGGAGGTCTGGGTACCTCGGCGGCTTTCGGTCCCTACTTTGAACAAACATACGGTATTACCGGCGCAACAGCTGTCGCCATTACTTCGGCAACCTTCGGGATGGCTGCCGCTTTGATTTTGGGCGGCCCCTTTGGCGAATGGCTGATTCGCCGCTATAAGATTCATACGCCGCAGCCGGTTGCCGAACCGGAGCCGCCCCTTCGTATTCCGAGTGACCTTGAGGCCGATATCGTGGACGAAAAGGCCGGTCAAAAGCCGTCATTTACCGATGAATTGATGAAAGCGGGCGGAGTGGTGGCCATCTGTATGGCACTGGGCGGTATTGTCTCGGATTTTCTGGGTGAAATCATTACGCTGCCGGCTTATATCGGTTCAATGATTGTGGCGGCCGTTGTTCGAAATGTCATCGATTGTACGAAATCTGTCCGTATTGATGGGGTCGGTTTGAACGCCGTCGCAGACATCAGCTTGGTGCTGTTTGTGACAATGGCTGTCAACAGTTTGAAGTTGGCAGAACTTGTCAATTTGGCGATTCCAATGTTGGTGATTTTGTTGGCTCAATCCGTGTTGGTGTTGGCTTTTTCTTGGTTCTTTATTTTCTTACTTTTCGGCAAAAACTATGACACAGTCATGTTGAGCGTGGGCGGTGTCGGTTTTTCCATGGGTTCTACGGCAAACGGTTTGGCTGTGATGCAGGCCTTGGCAGAAAAATACGGCTCCAATGCCCGAGCTTGGTTGATCGTGAGTCTGGTTGGCGCATTCTTGATTGATTTGATCAACGCAGTGATCATTACCTACATGGGAACACTTTAATCATCAAAAGCGCGAAAACGCCCGAATTTTTTCTTCGGGCGTTTTTCGTGATTTAGCAGATCAAACTGCTAAGCGCTTGGAAACCTCAACGGCTTAGAGCAGGTGCTTTCCGTCGCGGGAAACAGAGCTCTTGACTTCCTTGGTTTCCACCGGCACAACGTCAAAGCCAACGACACGGTGCCCGTTTACTTGGGTGTAGAGCCAGAGGTCCATGGTGGCGCCGGGAACGGCTCCCTTGGCGACGTCCTTCATCGAGAACGTGAACACAACGTCTTCGATACCGTCCTTGTTAACGTCCTTGTACTCGATGCTCTTAGCAGGGGCAAAGTTCTTGAATTGACGGGTCGAATTGAGTTGGTTACCACTCATGCCGGCGCGCGTGGCTTCAATATTTGCGGAGAGAACCGAGTGATCCTTGTTGCCAAGGAGTGCGAAGGCAACCGTCTCGTCACTGTCGGCCTTAACAACCGGCGTCAGGATCTTGACTTCATAGGGCATCAAGCGGGCATTTTCAGCGCGCATGGCATCAAGCACGGCCTTGTAGGTCTTTTCGTTATAGTCGTGCAGGAACTTCGTGCGGGCTTCACCCTTCATAGATGCGGCCTTCTTGGTAATCTTGCTGCGTTCGGCAAGGTACTTGTCTTCGAGCTTATTAATCAACTCGGTGCGCTTGGCAATTTCCTGACCGCGCAGGTAGTCAACAGCGTTCGTGCCGGCGCTAAAGACGCTGTGCGGCGTAAATTCTTCACGGAAATTGAACATTTCAGGTGTGCCCTTGAAGTGTTCAGCCGTTGCCTTTTCAGGCGTCAGGAAGGCTGTGCCTTGAGCGGGACCGGCAAGCGGATAAAGCGGAACGAAAGTCGATTGGCAGGGACGACCGTAAGTGCGCCATGCTTCGGTAAGCGTCGGGTCTTTGCTCAAGTTGTAAACGATTGAGTCGTGAGAAGTCGTGCGGCAGATGCCTTCAGACTTAGAATGGTAGAACTCTTGATCCTGACCGATGTAGTCTTCATGCAGGCGCAGGAAGTTCATGGCATCCTTAACACCGAGCTTACGATCAATCTTGGCGCTATAGGGGAATTTTTCCGGATCGTTGTATTCAACCCCCGTGAGGTACTTCCAGGCGATGACGTTGCGGTTGGCATTCCAGCGTTCGTGACGGATGCTTTCCTGAGCAACAATCTTGCGCCAGTTGAAAATCTTGTCGTCAGCTTTTTGACGGCCGTCCTTGATAGCGCGTTGAACTTGACCCTGTTCAATCTTCCAGTTTTCATGATCGCTGAGGTCAACCTTATCCATCATGAACACGTTCGGGATGTAGACGACTTCATCGTCGGCAATCTTGCGGGCAACCCAGGAATTACCTTGGTGAATGGCCAATTGCCAAGCTTCGTTGGCATCGGCGAAGGTGTAGGTGCGGCCATCGTGGAAGTAACCGTATTCTTTAAGCAATGCCGTGGCGATTTCAACAGCTTCGCGGGCAGAGTGAGCACGTTCGGCAACGAGGCGACGGATACCGTAACCGATACCGCCGTCCTTGACTTCCATTCTGTCAGCGTCAAAAATTTCGCCGCACCAGTTAGTGGCAATCACGACGCCGGCGTCATTGAAGAAACCGTCGGCAAAAGAGGCGCCGTCAGGCACAAAAGTTTGAGTCCAATAGAAACCGAGCGTTTCTTCCACTTGAGGAATTTCGGCCGCAAACTTTTCGAACTTGATCATTTCGCCTTTTTTATGCTTGGCAGGCGGCACATAGTGGTGCATGTTGAAAAGGCGTCCGCCGTTGTCTTCATTGTGAGCAACAATGATGTTGCCGGTTTGGGAAACGGCTTTGCCGATGATGAGTGTACTGCAGGCTTGGGCAGAACCGGCGGCAATGAATGCGGAGGCTACTGCGACAGCAGCTTGCTTAAAGATGGTCTTCATGGTTTTTTCTCCTTTCAATTTTCGGATGAAGATCAACCAAAGTCATCCATTATAAACGTTTTTAACTGAAGGAACAAGCTAGTAAAAGCACCTATTGTCTCCGATGACAGATTCCGTAAGGCAATTGAAATAATTTGGCAAAAATTATTTTTTCAAATTGTCTTGCATTTTTCTTTTTGTATCTATACAATGCACAATCTCTTTCGGGGGTATAGCTCAGTTGGTAGAGCACTTGCATGGCATGCAAGGGGTCAGCGGTTCGAATCCGCTTACCTCCACCAAAATTAGATAGCGTCTCCATCGTCTAGAGGCCTAGGACACGACCCTTTCACGGTCGGTACCGGGGTTCGAATCCCCGTGGGGACGCCAATTCTTATCGAGCAACCTGTTACGGTTGCTTTTTTGTTATCAAAAAAAATCGCACCAATTTTAAATTTTCGATTTCCGTACCAAAAAATTACCAAAAGGCATGTTTGAGCTGTTCTTTTTTCGGATGTTCTCTAAAATCAATAAAGTATTTTTTCAGGAGACTACCGATGAGTGAGTATGGCAGTGCTGATTTCCCTATGGTGAGATACGTTCCGTACATGGGTGTTATTTGGACGGTGAACGAAGCCTCAAAACTTGGTTTTTATAACGGTCATCCCGACTGGTGCAACGTCGGTCAAGGGCAGCCGGAAGTGGGCGAAATCGAAGGTGCTCCTGCACGTATTGAAAGTATTCAATTAGAGCCCTGTGACGCAGCCTACGGTCCGGTGGGCGGTACGGTTGAGGTCAGAGAAGCTATTGCCGACTGGGTCAATCGGACTTATCGCAAAGGCATGAGTCAATATACGGCAGAAAATGTGAGCTTTGCCTGCGGCGGCCGTTTGGCGCTTACTCGCTTGTACAGCATCTTTAAAGACGGTGCCCGTATCGCCTATAAGAACCCTGATTACACCGCTTACGAAGATTATCTCTATCCGCTTCGTCATAATTGTGAATTGATTGAATTGCGCGCAGAGGAAAAAGACGGTTTTACCGTGCCTGTAGACCGTTTTGAAGATTTCATGCACGATGTTCGTCCGAATGCGTTCGTCTTTTCCAACCCCTGCAACCCGACCGGTCAAGTCGTCAAAGGCGAGGCAATGGATCGCTATCTTTCGGCAGCCCGCAAAGAAAATTGCCTCTTGGGTGCTGATGAATTCTATGCAACGTTCTCGTATAACGAAGACGGAACGGCGGCTCAAACGGCAGTGTCTGCACTGCCGTACGTCAAGGACGTCAATCGTGATCCGGTCATTGTGTTTGACGGATTAACAAAGGGCTTTCGTTATCCGGGTTGGCGCGCCGGCTGGGCAATCGGTCCGAAATATTTGATTGAAATGATCAACCGTGCGGCAAGCGCCGTTGACGGCGGACCGTCAACGCTGGTTCAGCGAGGCGTTATTGAGGAGCTGGCTGAAGGACACGCCGAGGCAGAGCTCTTGGCCACCCGCAGAGAGTTTGCCGTTAAGCGCAAGATGATGATTGACGGTTTGGCGCAGTTGGGCATTCACACGCCTGCCAATCAGCCGTTGGGAACTTTTTACGTCTGGGCCAGTATTGAAAATCTTCCCGGGAAACTTTCCGATGCCGATAACTTCTTCTACGCCTGCCTGCAAAAGAAGGTGATCACGGTTCCGGGACATTTCTTTGATGTTCGGCCTTTCCGCGTACGTCCTACAAATGAGCCTTACCGCCACTGGGTGCGTTTCTCTTATGGTCCCAATCGCAAGACTATCCAAACGGCCTTAGAGAGAATTGCCGAAGTGATTAAAGAGTACAAATAGACGGGTTTTAACGGGCAAGCAATTGCCCGTTAGCTTTCTCTGTCGCAGGCTGTCTATTTGCCGGATTTGGCTCTGGCCAATAAAAAGACGGTTGTGAGAATGCAAAGCGCACCGATTGCTTCGACCGCTCCGAAAGTTGCACCTAAAAGCAGCACCGAAAGAACGACGGCTGAGAGCGGCTCAAAGCATGTGAGCATCGAGGCAATGGGCGGCGCGATGAATTCCATGCTTTTGAGGAAACAGCTGAAGGAGACGATCGTGCCGCACAGCACAATGTGCAGATAGCAGATCACGCCCATTGTGTTCCAGAGCACATTGGTTTCAAGCGGATTGTTGTACAGGCAGGCTGCAGCGCCGCTAAAAGTCATTGCCCAGCCGATGACGGGGAAAACAGTTAATTTTCTGACGACTCTGCCCGGCTGAATGGTGCCCACGGCTCCCATCATGGCAGAGGTGAGTCCCCAGGCGACACCGGCAACAGAAAATTCCATCGCATCCAAATGCCCTTTGGTGATAATCAAAAGTACGCCGATCATGGCTAACACCAGACAGATCATTTCAATGATTTTGATTCGCCGATGGTGAGCTACGGCCAAATAGGCGATGATGAATAATGGCGAAGTCAATACCATAATGGTTGCGGTGGCGGCGTTGGAGCTGGCAATTGAGAGAAAAAAGGTGGATTGCGAGCACAAAAGAGCGATGCCGTAAATAAGAATGTCTTTTAAGTTTTCTTTTTGGAAAACGGCCTTGACGTGCTTGGTACGGTTCCAAAAAATATCAAGCAGCACCAAAAGAATTCCGGCTCCCAGCAGGCGAATGGACGTTAAGTCCAATACAGTGAAGCGGCACTCGGCCATCAGATACTGAGCGGCCACACCCATAGAGCCCCAGCAGATACCTGCAATGGAGGCAAGAGCCACGCCTTTGAGAGTTTTAATTTCCATAGAAAAAATCCGATCACCGATGCTCCCAATTTTAAGCTTCTTTGGTTGGGAAAATTGCTAGAGGAGATATTCAAAAGAATGATTGAATTAATTACAATCGGAAAGGCGATTTGATCTTTTTTTAGTGATGAATTTCAAGCTGTTAGCAACAATAACCGCCATTTGCGGCGGTATCGTGCAAAGCGCCAGGGCCTTTGATGTGAAGGTTCAAGGCGTCACGGGCGAGGTACACTCGAACGTGGAGGCGTTGCTGACACCGGTTCGGGAAAACAGTATTACGGAAGTTCGCCAGACTTATCGCGCTCAGGTTGATCGGGCAATCAAAAGAGCACTGCGAGCCCTTGGCTACTATCAAAGCATTATTCATTACTCCTGGCAAGAATCGAAAACAGAAAAGTCCACCCTTTTGATTGCTGACATTCAATTAGGGAAACCCGTTCGCATTGCCGACACTTCATTGAAGGTCAGAGGCGAAGCGAAGGACGACAGAGTTTTTAAGAGACTGCAGAGAAGGCTGCCGAAAAAGGGGCGGCAACTTAATCACGGCGAGTACGAAAGCTTTAAGTCTTCGATTGAACGCTCGGCTGTTCAGCACGGCTATTTCGACGGAAAATTTTTAACAAGCGAACTGGGGGTCGATGCTGAAAAAAATAAGGCCTACTGGACATTTGACTACGATTCCGGAAAACGTTATCGCTTTGGCGACGTCCGTTTTTCAGGCAGTCAGATACGTGAGACGATTTTGCAAAATCTTTTGCCCTTTAAAAAGGGAGATCCCTACACAGCCGACGATATAGCCGAGTTTAATCGGCGCCTGTCTTCAACCGGGTGGTTTAACTCCGTGGTTGTTTCTCCGGACATTTTTGCCGGGCGGGACAGTGCCGATAAGTCACTGCCGGTGTATGCCAATGTCACAGCCAAAAAGGAAAATGCTGTGGAAACCGGTTTGGGTTTTTCAACCGATGTGGGCCCCCGGGGATCACTTACATGGCGAAAGCCCTGGCTTAATGATTCCGGTCACAGTCTGGAGGCTTCCACGGAGCTTTCATCAAAAGAGCAGCTTTTGGATGTTGCCTACAAAATTCCTCTGGAAGAAAGCGCACTCGAACACTATTGGGTTATCCAGGGCGGGATAAAAAACGAAGACTTAAACGATACGAAATCCAATACGGCTTCAGCCGTGATTGCCCACCATTGGGAACCTTATGAAGGGTGGCATCGGGATGTTCACCTGCGTTGGTCGTACGATGATTTCGATCAGGGGCAAATGACTGACACCACCATGCTGATTTATCCCGGTGTGACATTTTCAAAAACAACAACTCTTGGCGGACTGATGCCTCGGTGGGGGTTGTCTCAGCGCTACACAATTGATTGGTCAAATACCGCCTGGGGCTCAGACATTGATTTTGTGGTTTTGGAAGCGCAGCATGCTTTCATTAAGACGTTTGAGCGCCGCCATCGGTTTGTTTTGCGTTCACACTTAGGGTGGATTCAAACCGATGACTTTGATCGTGTGCCGCCTGATTTGCGTTTCTTTGCGGGCGGCGACAGAAGCGTTCGCGGTTATAAGTACGAGTCCATTTCTCCCGAGGACGACAATGGTGATTTGACCGGTGCCGAAAAACTCGTGACGGCAAGCGTGGAGTATCAGTACAGAGTCAAAGGCAAATGGTGGGGTGCGGTTTTCTTTGATATCGGTCAGGCAGTGAATAATTTCAATGACCAGGATTGGAAGAAAGGTGTCGGCGTGGGCGTTCGATGGCAGTCACCTTTAGGACCGGTCAAGTTTGATATTGCAAAACCGGTGGGTGATCCCGATAAGCACGGATTGCAGTTTTATATTGGTTTGGGGCCGGAATTATGAGAATTGTCAAAATTATTTCCCTGCTCCTTCTGACAGTGCTTGCGCTGCTTTGCGCACTGATTGCATTTTTCTTAACCACCTCTGCGGGTCTTCAATTTCTAGCGGGACAGGCTAAAGGTTTTCTGCCTGAGTTGACAGGCGGAACATTCGGCGGAAGCGTGTTAAGTCTTGAAGCTAAGGATGTTGAGTGGAAGCAGCAGGGGATTTCTTTTAAAGGCAATTTCGGCTGGCACTTGGATATCCGTCGGCTGCTGTCCGGCGAAGTGGTTGTTGATCGTTTTTACCTGCAAAAGGCAAGTGCTGCAATTCAAACCGACAAAATAGCCGCTCAAGAGACAAAAGAGCAGTCAGAGGAAAAACAAACGGCAATCTCTCGCGGCATCAGTATAGAGGCGCCTTTGCCTGTGCATATTGAGAGCTTGTCATTGAGTGATATTCAGATCGATATCAACGGGCAGACTCTTAAAGTTGAGGATTCAAAAACAGCCCTGCATTGGACCGATCAAGGCATTGATGTGCCCGGCATCAGCCTTAACGGTACCTGGCAAAACTTTCCTTTATCCGTGAAGGGATCAGTCAATACCCGAGACAGCGGAAGACTTTTGCATCTGTCAGACATCGCATTGAATATCGGTGACAACCGCTTTGAAGTAAAGGGGGATGTTCGCTTTCATGCGGCTGTTCCCAATCTGGATTTGTCTGTGAGAGCAGATGCCTCTGATTTTTCTGAAATCGTTAAAGACATCAAGGGACGTGCAAAAGGCAGAGTGCAGGTCAGAGGACCGGTTTTAATGCCGCTGATCAATGCCGATTTGACGGTGAGAGATTTGGTCGCTCAGGGAACGTCGATCAATAGCCTGCGCTTAACGGGAGCGATGAGCGCAGAAGAAAATGTGACGGGCGGCGCCCGTTTGGCGGTAAGCGGCATTTCTTTGCCGGGGCTGTTGATTGATAGTTTCCATGCGGACATTGAAGGGACGCAGAACGATCACCGATTGATCGTCCAAATAAACTCCAAGCCTGCCAAACTCAATGCGACTTTTTCCGGTGCCTTAAACGATTCCATGGATGCCTGGGCAGGATCGGTCAAGAGTTTTGATGTGAAGACTGAGTATGGTCCCGTGACGCTACGCGCTCCTATGTCTTTGGCATTTAATACCAACGGTTTGCTTTTGGATGTCGGTCGGTTTTGTCTGAGTCATCCGCAGGCCGAGCTTTGTTTAAAAAACGATTTGGTGATTGATTTACTTCATAAAAAACCGTTTGATGTCGAGTTGGCATTTGAGAAACTGGATTTGACGTTTTTCAGGCACTGGCTGCCTGAAGAGTTTGAGACGACGGGTGTCGTCAATATCCGGACAGCGCTCAAAGTGCCGCAGGGCTTCAATAGCGTGCTGACCGGTGTGGTGACAATGAGCGGGAAGTCGCTTTTTACGCGATACAGACTGCAGGAAAGTGATTTTGAGGTTGGGTTTGATGAAGTCGGTGTGTTATTGGAGCACGACGGTCGAAAAATTCACTCCTCCTGGGACGTGCAATTGACAAAAAACGGCTCTTTTGCGGGCGAGCTTGATGTGATTGATCCGATTAAACAAAGAGGTCTTGACGGTGCAGTCCGCATCAAAAATCTTTCAGCATCGATGTTTAATTCACTGCTTTCTCCCGGAGAAAGTGCCGAGGGAATTATTTACGGTGATCTTCAGCTGGGCGGCACGCTCTCGGAACCGAAGCTTTTCGGAAAAACCGGCATTCGTGACATGCGAATTGACAGCACGAAACTGCCCTTTGAAATGCTGCCGAGTTCATTTGAACTCGCCTTTAATGGCAATAAGAGCACACTGTCGGGCGAATTGAAAACTCCTAAAGGCGGTTTAACGCTTCAGGGTGATGCTGACTGGAAAACGCTCGCTCAAGGCACAACAAGACTTGCGGCAAAAGGCGTAAAAATGCGTGTGACAATGCCGCCCTCGGTTGAGTTTGACCTAACAACCGATGTGCACTGTGAAGCAAGTGCAGAGAAAAATTCACTTAACGGTCTGATTGATTTGCCGTGGGCGCGGGTGCAGATGTACGAGCTGCCGCCTTCTGCCACTGATGTGAGTGCCGATACCGTCCGTCTGGATCGCCCGAGACCGAAGAAAGCCGACAACGGTGAGCCGATTCCCATTGAGAGCAATCTTTTTGTCAATATTGGCGATGATGTGAGAGTGAGCGCCATGGGGCTGCGAGCTCGCATGACCGGAAAACTGCACGTCGTGCAAAATAACGGCAAACTGGGGCTTACGGGACAGATTAACGTGCCTCAGGGGCAGTTCAAGGCTTACGGACAGGATCTGATTGTCAGACGGGGTGAATTTATGTTTGCGGGCGCCGCGGACAATCCGCTGATTAACTTAGAGGCTATCCGCAATCCGGATAAAACGGCCGATGACGTCATCGCCGGCATCCGTGTGACCGGACAAGCCGATCGGCCGGAAGTTACCATTTTTACCGAACCGCAAAAAAGCCAGACAGAGTCTTTAAGTTATCTGATGCGAGGTGAGGGGCTTGATCCAAACGGCGAAGGCGACAACAGCATGATCACCTCTGCGATTATCAATTTGGGCTTGAGCCAGGGCAATCGTGTTATTGAACAATTGGGCGATGCGGTCGGCATTTCAGGACTTGGGCTTGACACCGAGGGCGTTGGGGAAGACTCCGCCGTTGCGGTGAGCGGCTATATTTTGCCCGGTCTGAAGGTGAAGTACGCCGTGGGACTTTTTGATTCGCTTGCGACTTTGACGCTGCGCTATCGGGTGATTCCGAGACTTTATGTGGAAGCAGCTTCCGGTGTGGATCAGGCGCTCGATGTCCTTTATTCATTCGAGTTTTAGCAAAAAAGGCAAAAAATCGCCACGAGAAAATAAACGCTGACAGCTGTGTCTTGTTAAGCTTTAAATGGGAATTTTTAAGGAGAAAAACAATGCTTCCTTATATGGCAGAAGTTGATTTGAATAAGGCTTATCGTCTTTTGAATGTAGGCGGTACGACTCTCGTGTCGGCAAGTTTTGACGGAGTATCCGATATCATGCCTGCCACTTGGGCCTGCGCATTGGATTTGGCACCGACCAAGGCGACAGTGGTTGTAGACAGCTCACACTTTACTCGGCCTTTGATGGAAAAAAGCGGCTATTTCTCACTTCAATTGCCTACGGTGGGCATTGTGAAGGAAACCATGAGGCTGGGGGCGGTAAGTAAGTACGATATGCCCGATAAGGTCGAAAAAAGCGGTGCTGAGCTCTTTACGATGCCGGGCTATGATCTGCCGCTTGTAAAAGGGTGTGCTGCCTGGATGATTTTCAAAATTTTAAATGAACCCCACAATCAGCAAAATTACGATCTTTTTATCGGCGAGTGCGTGGCGGCATGGTCGGATACTCGGGTGTTTTCAAACGGACACTGGCATTTTGAAAAAGCTCCGGCCGACCTTCGTACGCTGCACTACGTGGCAGGCGGTCATTTCTATACCATTGGTGAGCCCCTGCGTATCAAAGGTATTTTGCCCGAAGAGGATTGATGCCTGATTTAACACTCGTGGAGGCACTGGTCGGTTTGTTTACATCGGCTTTTGTCTCCGCAACGCTTTTTCCGGGCGCAAGCGAAGCAGTTTTGCTTGCGCTCGTTCACACCTGGCCTGAGGCGATTGTCACAATCGTCGCGGTGGCGGCTGTCGGCAACACTTTGGGCTCAATGACAAGCTACCTGATCGGCAGACTTTTTCCTAAAAAAGTATCGGCAAAAGCCCTGGATTGGTTCTCGCGCTGGGGCGCTTTTGCGCTTTTATTTGCTTGGCTTCCGGTCGTGGGGGATGCGCTGCCGTTGGCTGCCGGCTGGCTCAGAATTTCCTGGGCTCAAAGTCTTCTTTTTATCTTTGTCGGCAAGACCGCCCGCTATGCTGCCTTAGCCTTTGGATTTGCAAAACTTTTCTAACAAAATGACATCGCAAACAGCTGCCTGATGCGATATGATTCAAAGAGTTGTTGCGGTCATTGTTTTTGTGTCCAAAAGACCGCGAAATAAGGATTTTCATGAGAATTTTGATTTCAAATGATGACGGTTACTCCGCTCCCGGGATTCGGGCGCTTGCTAAAGCCATGCGGCGCTTCGGGTATGTGACGGTGGTAGCGCCGGAATTTAATCAAAGCGGAACCAGTAACGCCCTGACATTGACTCGGCCGCTTCAGGTTCAGGAGGTCGAACCCGGTATCTTTGCGGTTAACGGTACACCAAGCGACAGCGTGCATTTGGCCCTGACAGGACTTCTGGATGAATTGCCTGACCTGGTCGTCTCCGGCATTAACTGCGGACAAAACATGGGCGAAGATACCATGTATTCGGGCACTGTTGCTGCGGCCATTGAAGGCTACCTTTTTGGTATTGATTCCATCGCTTTTTCGCAAATTGAGCGTGGTTGGGCCTATTTGGATGATGCTGCAACGGTTGCTCAGGGTATCGTTGAGCGATTCCTGGAAGCCAAGAAGGGCAGCGAAGCACAGCTTTTAAATGTCAACATTCCGAATCTTCCCTTGTCTCAATTGCAGGGAGTGGTTGCCACGCGTTTGGGGCGTCGCCATCATGCAGAAAGTGTGATTAAAGAGGTCAGCCCCCGAGGTTTCCCCATCTATTGGGTGGGCGCGGCCGGACAACCGAAAGATCGGGCAGAGGGTACGGACTTTTGGGCTGTGGAGCATCAAGCGGTATCGGTGACACCTTTGCAGGTGGATTTGACCAATTACGCGGCTGTGCGCTCTGTGGGCGAGTGGTTGACCGCTCGTGAAAGGAAAAATAGTTAAATCGGCACGCAAATGTGTCAGTTAGTAGAGGATAGATATGAAATTTCGTGCTTTGCTTGTTGCGATGATGGCCGGCGGCATGTTGGTCGGCTGCGCACTTCAGGAGGTAGGGGCACCGATTTACAGTCGTACGGGTTCGACCGGTGTGGCCACTTCGGGAACGTTTGCAACGACCGGGGACACTTACACGGTTCAGCCCGGCGATACGCTCTACAGCATTGCCACTCGCAACGGCTGCAATCCGACTGAACTTGCCCGAGCCAATGGCATTACGGATCCGACGCTGCTTTCTCCCGGAACCGTGTTGAATTTGACGGCGGCCCGCACGGCACCGGTGACTTCTGTCGCGGTTGACCAACCGATGCCGACCGCTTCTTCCGAGGTGACAATCGGCGCACCGATCACCACCGCGCAGCCCGCTGGCGACAGCGTGACGCTTACGACAGCGCCTGCAGCCTCCACACAGAAGATGTTGGGCAATACCCAATTGTCGTGGCCTGTGGCTCGCGGACAAATCCTTCGTCAATTTACCGATGAAAACAGCAAAGGTATTGAGATCGCAGGCAATATGGGTGATGACGTTCGCGCTGCTGCCGCCGGTCGCGTGCTCTACATCGGTGAAAACGTGAGCGGCTATGGCAAACTCATTATCATTACGCACGGCCCCGGCGCTGTGACGGTTTACGGCCATAACAGTGAACTGCTTGTCAAGCGCGGTGATAATGTCACCAATGGTCAGGTCATTGCCAAGATGGGCAACAGTGACAGCGACAGCGTTAATCTCCTTTTCGAAGTGCGTCATAATGACCGTCCGGTGAATCCGCTTGAGTATTTGCCGCAGTAATTTTTTAGTTTTCAAACTGTTTGTTTAACACGGGCGTCCGTTGCGCACCTTTGGGTGAAGTTTCAGAGATGTGCAAAAAAGGGACGCCTGATTTTTGAGGGATATTTCCAATGGCAAGAGCCCCTAAAGTATTGGAGAAGTTTACGGTTGATATTGAGTCGCTTGACCAGGACGGTCGAGGCGTTGCTCATCGTGACGGAAAAGTGGTTTTCGTTGAAGGAGCATTGCCCGGAGAAACCGTGACGTACGAACGTTTTCGTAACAAAAACAGTTATGAATGCGGCCGCACCGTAAGCATTGAAAAAGAGTCTTCGCTGCGCGTTAAACCCGCTTGCAAACACTTCGGACTTGAGCCCGGATGCTGCGGCGGCTGCGCCATGCAGCATTTGGATCCTAATGCACAGGTGGCCATCAAACAGCGGGTGTTGCTCGATGCCTTGTGGCATATCGGCAAAGTAAAGCCTGAGACGATTTTGCCGCCGATTTACGGTCCCTTCTGGGGTTATCGCCATCGTGCGCGTCTGACCGTGCGCGATGTGGAAAAGAAGGGGGGCGTGTTGGTGGGCTTTCATGAACGCTCCTCAAGCTACGTCGCCGATATGACCGAATGCAAAATTTTGCCCCAGGCTGTCAGTGACTTATTGATTCCTCTTCGCCATTTGGTTGAAAGCCTCTCTATCCGTCAGCGTTTGCCGCAAATTGAAGTGGCTATGGGTGGTAACGGTGCCATTGCGCTGGTTTTCCGAGTGCTTGAAGAGCCCACTCAAGCCGATATGAACGCATTTGAGGCTTTCTCACTTGAATACGGCGTCAGCGTCTGGCTTCAGCCCAAGGGACCGGATTCCTGCTACCCGATGCATCCGAGTGATTTGACAGCTCTTAAGCTTGAGCTGCCTGAATTCGGTGTACACATCTCCTTTAAGCCGACCGATTTCACGCAGGTTAATCACCGCCTCAATGAAACGATGGTCTCGCGAGCTATCAATCTGCTCGATGTAAAACCTGAGCATCATGTGGCAGACTTTTTCTGCGGTTTGGGCAATTTCACCTTGCCTTTGGCAGTGCGCGCCAAAACGGTGGTCGGTATCGAAGGAAGCGACCAGTTGGTCGAACGTGCCCGCGCAGGGGCTGCCGATAACGGACTGGCCGAAAAAACGCAATTTGTCGCAAGAAACCTCTTTACCTGGTCCACGGACGATTGGGATGCGCTTTGGGCTCAATTAGGCGGAATTGATCGTGTGCTGATCGATCCGCCCAGAGAAGGGGCGCTGGAGTTGGCAAGAACGTTGGCGGCAACGGATAAGCGCCCGCCGCGCATTGTCTATGTTTCTTGCAACCCGGCCACATTGGCTCGCGACTGCGCCATTTTGCAGCATGAAGGCGGCTGGCACATCCGTGCTGCGGGCGTCATGAATATGTTCCCGCATACGGGGCATGTCGAGAGCATTGCCGTGCTTGAGCCCGGCAAGCGTCCCGAGAAAAAGATCGAAAACCAGCAATGCAGCTCTGAAAAAGCGCCTGAAGCTGCATGCTAAAATCTCAGATTGGATTTCATTTGCAGGGATCTGAAGGCTCTCTTTTGATCCCGCAAGCGGCTTTGCCGCGTGCAAAGCCGCAATTCCCTTTTCATTGACTTTTTTTGAGAAATTAAGATGGCTGTTCAGCGTACTCTTTCCATTATCAAGCCCGATGCCGTTGCCAAGAACGTGATCGGCAAGATCTATTCGCGTTTTGAAACCAACGGTCTGAAAATTGTTGCCGCTCAGATGCGTCAGCTTTCTCGTGCAGAAGCTGAAGGCTTTTACGCCGTGCACAAGGAGCGTCCCTTCTTTAACGCTCTGGTTGAGTTCATGACTTCTGGTCCCGTGATGATTCAGGTTATCGAAGGCGAGGATGCCATTGCCAAGAACCGT
>CAJKMT010000012.1 GCA_905201055.1 uncultured Sutterella sp.
CGGCTTCGGCTGCACGGTCCCCGCCGTGATGGCAACGCGGACGCTGCCGTCCGCACGCGACCGCCGCCTGACGATCCTGCTGACGCCGTTCATGAGCTGCTCGGCCAAGATCCCGATCTATGCCGTGTTCACGGCGGCATTCTTCCCGCAGCATGCTGTGCTCACCATGGCGCTGCTCTACTTTGGCGGCATGGCCATCGGCGTGCTCATCTCCCTGCTGCTGAATCACACGGTGTTCCGCGGAAATCCCGTCCCGTTCGTTATGGAGCTGCCCAACTATCGTCTTCCCAGCCCCAAAAGTGTGGGGCTGCTGCTGTGGGACAAGGCCAAAGACTTCCTGCAGCGCGCGTTTACGGTCATTTTCGTGGCGACGCTTGCCATCTGGTTCCTGGAGTCGTTTGACCTGCACCTGAATTTCGTGACGGACAGCAGCAGGAGCCTGCTTGCGTCCGTCGGGCGCATCCTCGCGCCGGTTTTCCGCCCGCTGGGCTTTGAGGACTGGCGTGTGACGACGGCTCTCATTACCGGCTTTACGGCCAAGGAGGCCGTGGTCAGCACGCTCGGCATCCTGACCGGCGCGGGAACGGAGCACCTGAGCGCAGCGCTCTCCGGCCTGTTCACGCCGCTGTCGGCCGTGAGCTTCCTGACGTTCACCCTGCTCTACACGCCGTGCGTGGCTTCCATCGCGACTATTAAGCGCGAATTGGGCGGCCGGTGGGCAGTCGGTGTCGCCGTTTTCCAATGCGTCATCGCCTGGATTGTTGCATTCATTATTCGAATGATCGGATTGGTGCTAGGATATTAACTGAGAACAATTCTTATTAAAGGGTAAAAATGAACGGTATCAGTTGGTTGCTTTTGGTGCTGATTGTGCTGGCGGTTGTCTGGGTGGTGGTGTTTAAACTGAAAAACCGCAGCTCGGGCGACTGCGGTTGCGGCTGCTCTTCGTGCAGTTCATCCAACAAAAAGAAAAACGGGTGCTCAGACACCAAAGAACACATCATTCATATCCAGAAGATGGGCTAGCGTCAGCAAAATTTTTCAAACGATTTGTTCAGTCCGGCAGACAAAAATCCTCACTCAACTGAGGATTTTTGATTCTGCAAATCAACACATGTGTCATTGCCTTTTCGCGTAAGCGAGCCAATCGTACGATTTTTCAGTTGCAGAATCAGGAAAAATAGGCCGGATTTCTCGGATTTCTGAAGAAACTTCAAGCTAAATACATTGAAAAGATTTAAAATTTAATATTTCTTATCGCTTATTTTGAGACAATCATATGTCCACGACGGAAAACAAAGAAAACGGTGCACAGGTCACCAACTTTATTCGAAACATTATTGACGAAGACTTGGCCCGCAACGCCAATCGCCCTCGTTTGTGGTGCGGTCACCCCGCCCCCTACAGCGAACAGGCCGCTACCGGTGTTGAAGACCCGGCCCGCATCCGTACCCGCTTTCCTCCGGAACCGAACGGCTACCTGCACATCGGTCACGCCAAGAGCATCTGCCTGAATTTCGGTCTTGCCCGTGACTACGGCGGCTACTGCCACATGCGCTTTGACGACACCAACCCCGTCAAGGAAGACCAGGAATACGTGGACTCCATCAAAGAATCTGTCCAATGGCTGGGTTTTGACTGGAAGCACGGCAACGAGGATAACCTCTACTTTGCGAGCGACTACTTCCAGTGGATGTATGACTGCGCCGAACATTTGGTAAAGACGGGCTTTGCCTATGTGGACGAGCAAACCCCTGAAGAGATGCACGCTAACCGCGGCACTCTCACGGAACCGGGCAAGAACTCCCCCTACCGTGACCGTCCGATTGAAGAAAACCTGCGTCTTTTCCGCGAAATGCGCGAGGGCAAACACGCCGAAGGCTCAATGGTGGTGCGCGCCAAGATCGATATGGCTAGCCCCAACATTAATCTGCGTGACCCCGCGATTTACCGTATCCGCTTTGCAGAACATCACCGCACGGGCAACAAGTGGTGCATCTACCCGATGTACACCTTTGCGCACCCGATTGAAGACACGTTGGAAAACATCACGCACTCCATCTGCACGTTGGAATTTGAAGACCAGCGCGCTTTCTACGATTGGGCGCTCGAACGTTCAATCCCCGTGCTTCGCGCTCCGCAATTTGAAGAAGCCAAGAGCGTGTTGCTCAAGATGAGTAAGGGTGAAGATGAACGCGCTCTTGCCTTCATGCGTGCCTGCTACCAACATCGTGAAAAGCTCGGCTTGAGCGCTTCCGAACGAGCTCTCTCTGAAATCCTTGATGCTTGGGATGATCAGTTCGGACCTGAAAAACTCATGGGTATCCGCCATGAAGCTTTCTGGGCATTGCTTTTGACGCAGCCCGAACACTTCACGCCGCTTTTGCAGGCAGCTTTGAGCGTCGTTATCCGCCCGAACTTCTTCCTGCTGTCTCATCAGTACGAATTCAACCGCCTGAACCTCTCGCACGTGGTGGTAAGTAAACGCAAGCTCATTCAGCTTGTCAAAGAAAACCTCGTGAGCGGCTGGGACGATCCCCGCATGCCGACGATCTTCGGTTTGCGCCGTCGCGGCTACACCCCTGAAGCCATCCAGCTTTTTGCCGAACGCTGCGGTGTGTCCCGCGTGGCAGGCGGCTTAATCGATTACTCGGTGCTTGAAGCCTGCCTGCGTGAAGATCTCGAAGGCCGCGCCATGCGCCGCATCGGTGTTGTGCATCCCTTGAAGCTCATTATCGACAACTATCCGGAAGACCAAACGGAAACGCTCACGGCGCCGAACCATCCGCAAAAGCCGGAATTGGGCACGCGTGAACTCTCGTTCTCTCGAGAACTGTGGATTGATGAAAGCGACTTCGCCGAAGTGCCTCCCAAGGGCTATCGCCGTCTGACGATTCCGGCTGACGGCTCTGAAGCCAAACCGGTTCGTCTGCGCTACGCCTACGTCGTTGTGCCGACCTCAGTCGACAAGGATGAAAACGGCAAGGTGGTTGCGGTTCACTGCCGCTACCTGCCTGAAACCAAGAGCGGCAGCTCCGGTTCTGAGTCTGTTAAGACGAAGGCTGCCATTCACTTTGTGGATGCCAAGACCGCCAAGGAAGCGGAATTCCGTCTCTACGACCGACTCTTTGCCGTGGCTCAGCCCGACGCTGTGGATGCAGACTACCGCACGCTCTTGAACCCCGACAGTCTCAAGGTTGTGAAGGGTTACATTGAACCTGCTTTGGCTCAAGCGCAGCCTGACGAAAAATTCCAGCTTGAACGCACGGGCTATTTCGTTGCCGACCGCGTGGATCACACGGCTGAACACCCGGTCTTTAACCTCTCGGTGGCTTTGAAAGAAAACAAGACCAAAAAATAATAGTTTTCTCAGAGTTTGAGATCTCAAGGGAACGTTGATTGATATCTTCGCTCCCTTCATTTTTCCAAATTCAGAAAATTTTCTAATTATTTTCAATATGTTGCCGTTAGCCGCCTTATGATCGAGATTACTTGGAATACGGCAAAACTATCAATATTTTCTAATTATTACTATCGAAATTTTCTTAAATCCAGTATCAATATTTTCTAAACCTTAATCATTATTCGGTCCGAAAATAAGCAAAAACGCTCAGAACACTGAAATATTTTTTCAAAACCTCTTGAAGCGGCAATTGAACTCCTCTAACCTTTTACCCATCTCTTTCGAGATTTCACTTTTAAGAGCATAGGAACATAACCATGCAGCAGACGCATCAAAACGAAGAAAGCAACACACAGGCATTAGCCCCGTGTGCTGTGCGCGCTTTTGAAATGCGAATGTGCATGATGACGATGGTGCTCTAAGGACCTTCGGAGCACCAAGCTCCGCAAAAAATATCGTTCGGAAGGTCTCAATACGAACGATACTTCCTCCCCTTCGAATAAAAATTTAAACAGACGTCACACCAAATTTTTTTGGTATTGAGACTTCGGCAAAAATCCCTGCCGCAATGACGCTCAAAAAGTTTGATGCATCCGCATCCGGTGTGACCGAGAGATGAAAGATGATCAAACTTGAACACATATCGAAAACCTTCACAATCAACGGTAAGACCGTTGAGGCCGTCAAGGACGTTTCGCTCGAAATCCATCAGGGAGAAATCTTCGGCATCATCGGTTTTTCCGGCGCCGGTAAGTCCACTTTGGTGCGATGCATCAATTTGCTGGAAAAGCCCGACAGCGGCCGAGTCATCATCAATGCCGAAGACATTACTGACTATGAAGGCAAAAATCTTCGACAGGTCAGACAAAAAATCGGCATGATTTTTCAGCACTTCAACCTCATGCCCTCGCGCACGGTCTTCGAAAATATCGAATTACCTTTAAAGCTCACTCAACTCACACCGCAAGAGCGAAAACAAAAAATCAATTCCCTTTTGGAACTCGTGGGACTTTCAGACAAAGCCGCAAGCTACCCCTCACAGCTCTCAGGTGGTCAAAAGCAGCGCGTTGCGATTGCCCGCGCACTTGCCAACGATCCTAAGGTACTTCTGTGCGACGAAGCCACCAGCGCCCTAGATCCTCAGACCACACATTCCATTTTGCAGCTTCTCAAAGAAGTCAACGCTCGCTTGGGGCTTATCATCATTGTCATCACCCACCAAATGGAAGTGATTAAAGAAATCTGTGATCGAGTAGCGGTGATGCAGGCAGGAAGTGTTGTTGAAGAGGGCAACATTGTGGACGTTTTCAGTCAGCCGCAAGCCCCCATTACCAAAAGCTTCATTCAGGCCGCGGACAATTTTGAAGCATTTGCCGAGCTCAGCAAACTCAATAGCTCCATCACCGGCATTAAGCCCACTCAGCCCATCTGGTTTCTCACCTACCGAGGCGCCGTGGCAGGCGAACCCTTAATGAGTGAACTCTATCGCCGCTTTGAAGTCAAAGCCAACATCATCTACGGCAACATCGACTACTTCAAAGAGTGCATTGTGGGCAAGCTCGGCGTTGCCATCGAGGGAGAGACCTCACGAGTGGAAGAGGCGAAAAAGTTTTTGATTGAACAAAAAGTGATTGTGGAGGTGCTGAGATGAGTGACGTTATCAGCTATTTTCTGCCGCATATTGACAGACTCGGACCGGAATTGGTCGAATGCTTCTGGCAGACAGCCACGATGGTCGCGGTCTCAGGCACCATTGCCTGGTTCTTGGGAGTGACAATCGGCGTGCTTCTTGTCATCACCCGTGAGGGCGGTCTTTGGGAAAAACGCTGGCTTTTTCTCTCACTGGATAAATCCATTGACATCATCCGCTCCATCCCCTTCATCATTTTGATCGTGCTTTTGATTCCTTTGAGCCGCTTTTTGGTCGGTACGGGCTCCGGCGTCACGGGCTCCTTCGTTGCCCTGGTCTTTGGCACCGTCCCATTTTTTGCCCGTCAGATCGAATCGGTTTTAAGCGATTTGGACGAAGGACTCATTGAAGCGAGTCTTGCCATGGGTTTTTCCATCCCGCAAATTGTGTTCGGCGTTTACTTAAGAGAGTCCATCCCCGGTATCACCCGTGTCACCCTCATCACTTTCGTGAGCTTTATCGGCATCACCGCCATTGCGGGCGCAATCGGCGCGGGCGGCCTTGGGGACTTTGCCATCCGCTACGGCTATCAGATGGGCTACCGGGACATGATCTGGCTCACTGTCATCATTATTTTGGCTGTCATCACTGTCGTTCAGTGCCTGGGCCAATGGATCATTCGAAAGACTTCTCATTAATTCTTTAGGAGCATTACCATGAATAAACGGACCTTTTTAAAAGCCTTGGTTTCCGCAGGCTGCGCTGCAAGCCTCTCTCTCGGTCTTTTGACTTCAGCCCAAGCCGATGACTTCAAAGAAGTCACGGTCGGTGTTGTCGGTGACTATGTCGCCCAGTGGGATACCGTCAATGAGCTTTTAGCCCCGGAAAAAATCCGCGTGAAACTGGTTAAATACAGTGACTACGCCACGCCCAACCGCGCATTGGCGGACGGCGAAATCGATCTCAACGCCTTCCAGCACAAAGCCTATCTGGCTAACGACATTGAGCGCAACGGCTACAAGATTGTCTCTATCGGCGACACCCTGATCACTCCGCTTCGCATCTATCACAACAAAGACAAAATCAAATCGATTGCCGACATCAAAGACGGTGACATCATCGCGATTCCGTCTGATCTCACCAATGGCGGCCGCGCTATCAAGCTTTTGGAAGCTGCGGGTCTCATCAAGGTGGATCCTTCCAAAGGTTACGTTCCTACCAAACTTGACATCACCCATTACAACGTCAAAATCAAGATTCGTGAAGCCGAATCAGGAATTCTCGCCCGCTTGCTGCCTGACGTAGCCGCCGCAATCATCAATGGGGGCAATGCCTACACTGCCGGTCTCGACGCTTTTACAGACTCGATCTACGCGGAAAATCTTGATCCGAAAACAAATCCCCAGGTCGGTCAGCTCGTCAATATCATCGCCGCCCGTGAAGCCGACAAAGACAACCCTGTCTACCTGAAAGTGGTCAAAGCCTATCAAACTCATCAAACGGCAACGACTCTGATGAAAGCTTACAAGGGTGCCTATACTCCCGCTTGGGAAGGTGCTGAAAAGTACACTTACTGATGTTTAAGCCGCCGCAATGCCGCTGCTGCAGCGGCATTGCCGGTTCAAAGGAAAATCGTTCTGAATTCGGTTTTGTTTAACAGATTGAAAAAAATTGAGCCGTTTTTGTTCAGTCTGTTAAACACCATTTAGGCAAAAACTGATTAAAACTCATCCAAAGAGTTGCTCACAATTTCAATCCAATCTTCAAGCGCGCCGCAAATTTCCTCGTTTTCTTCAGTGATATTTTCACCGTAACTGTCAGCGAGTTCCTCAACTTCCTCGGCAAAAGTCTCAAGCGTCCGTGCGCCGCCTTCGCCCTCCATCAGACGGGCTCGGCGCAATTCAAGCCATCGTTCTTTTTCTTCTGAAGTAAGTGTCTCGGGCCAATTTCTCGCCCGGAATCGGAATAAAAGCTCGTTGTAGCGCGCATCATCAAAAGAGAGTTTCCCGTCATGCACCCACTCGGCAAGTGCCTGCGGCGTCAAGCGCCCCACAAGCGAAATCAGTCTTTTGTCCGAATAAGAAGGAAAGCCCCCGTCGTAAAGCGCGCTATCCGGATCGCTTTCAACTTGTTCTTTGCCTTCCTCTTCTTCAAACGCCTCAGCCCACAATCCCATCAATGTGTCGATATGAGGCGCAAGGATCGCATCGTGCTTGGCAATAAGTCTCTTATCGATACCGAAATCCGCGGCACGCTTGTCGCTGAGCACACCCAAATGATTGACGATAAAGGGCGCCTGATTGATCTTTAACGTAAAAATAGGCAGACGAGTTTTACCTTCGGGCAAATCCTCTTCTTTGACAAACGTTCTCGCCTTGACTTCTTTGGCATTGATTGTCAGCAATTCCGACGGATCCGCACTTAAATCCCAAACCAACACTTTGTTGGGGTCTCGTCCGGGCATTTTCCCCAACACACGGACAATACGCATATAGCCACGCTCTACCCCGTGCATGGAACTGACCCACACCAATGCTTTTTCGCCCTCGGCAATGCGCCGGACTTCCTGCTTTGAACGCAGTCTCAGCGCATACTCCCAAAGTTTGGGCTGCTGTCGGCGAATGAGTTTGGCCATTTCAATCGTTGCCTGCACATCGCTTAACGCATCGTGAGCATGTTCATGAGCCAAGCCGTTGGCTGCCGACAATTTCTCCAATCGGAAAGACGGCCGATTGCCTTCTTCGTTGAGCGGCCAATTGATCCCCTCGGGTCTTAAAGCCCAGGTCGCCACCACGAGAGGAAAGAGATCAAAGCGGGAGCAGCCGTTATCAAACTCCCTGTCATAGGGACTGATGAAATTGCGCCAGAAGGTAAATCGAGAGACTTCATCGTCAAAATGCATGGAGTTGTAGCCCACGCTGATCGTATTCTCCCGGATCATCTCCTTGTGAATCGTGCGGGCAAAGTCGGCTTCAGGCAAGCCGTGATCAAGACAATATTGAGGCGTGATACCGGTAATGCCGATACTCTGAGCGCTCGGCATCGTGTCAAAAGACGGTTTGCAGTAGATGCAAAGAGGATTTTCTATCGGATTGAGATTTTCATCCGTGCGAATCGCCGCAAACTGAGCCGGGCGGTCTTTGCTCGGGCTCAAACCAAAAGTCTCATAATCGTGCCAAAGAAAAGTCGTCATCACTGTTAATCCCAAAAATTCAATCCGCCAATTATGTCAGAAAGCGAAGCAGAAACTCTAGACTTTGGTGTTGCGGAAAACGCGCAGCGCGGCCAACACACCGATTAGCATGATGACCATACCGACAGTCATTGAAAGCGTCGGCCATGCCCCGCGCCACATCAGCGCGTAAACCACAGAAAAAATCGTCTCAAAGACAATAAGCTGACCGCCCAACGCCGTGGGCAGTCTCTCACTCATTGCGTTCCAGCAGGCCGCTCCCACCCACGAGCACGCAATGCCTGCGATCAACATCAAACCGACGAACTTCAGGGGTTCCGGTCCCAGCAGTCCAACGTGATCGGGATGCAGCTGAAAACTCACGATAAAAAACGCAATCAGCGTAAAGGGCAAGATGGATAAGCCTTGAGCGGTAGCCCACACTTTGGGTCCGAGCTTTTTATTGGTCAAAAGCCACTCTGCGTTTCGAATCGGGTACCACGTCCAAAGCAAAAGCGAAAGCACACCGAATCCAACTCCTGACCAAAACTGAAGCGGAGAAACGGACTGCTCATGAACAGCGTAATAAAACTCCGTCCAATTGGCGACCACCATTCCAAGCATGATAAGTGTTAACGGAATGGCAAGCCGCGACCAGGCGACACTGGCTCCCTTATTTCGATTTCTGAAGTTGGATACCACCGCGACAAACACCGGAATCCAGCACATCAGCATGCCGATAATGGGAGCGCCTGACAGCGTTACCCCCATCACGAGAGCCCAGTAGTAAACAAAACTGCCGAAAAAGGCGAGGCGCATTGCCGTGAACCAATCGTGTTTGGTGAGAGTCTTTAATTTTTGAATTTGAAAAGGAACAAAGGCAAGGCAGGCAAAGCCGTAGACCGCAAAACGAGCCGAGGCAATCAAGACCGGATCATACTGCGGCAGCAACAGCGGGAAAATATAAATCAGGCCCCAAATCGCGCAGGCGGCTACCGCGTAAAAGAAACCCAACAGCATTGATCTACCCTTTCAAAAACAAAGCCGAGATTGAAAAATCCCGGCGTTGTCTGTATTTCAGTGACGGTTACTCCATTTTGTCAGAGTCCTGAGGTTCATTTTCAGGACTTGCCTGAGGAGCGTCAGCCTTTGCCTGCTCGGCCTTTTCGCGGCGCTCCTGTTCAGCCTTCGCAGAGGCACCGGGCTTGGGCGGACGCACTTCGCGGCCTTCCATAATATCGGCAATCTGCTCTTCATCAAGTGTTTCCCACTTCATGAGGCACTGCACCATTACTTCAACCCGTTCACGGTTGGCCTTCAGAATATCGCAGGCGCGGGCATACTGCTCTTCCAGAATGCGGCGCACTTCTGCGTCAATCTTTTGCATCGTGGCTTCAGAGACGTGCGTCGTGCGGGTCACTGAACGGCCGAGGAAAACCTCACCTTCATTTTCCGCGTAAACCATCACGCCCATCGCGTCGCTCATGCCGTAGCGCGTCACCATGTCGCGAGCCATCTGCGTGGCGCGTTCAAAGTCGTTTGACGCACCGGTCGTCTTTTGATTGAGGAACACTTCTTCTGCAGCACGGCCGCCGAACATAATCGCCAGACGAGAAGTGAGATACACATCGTCGTAGTTGAAGCGATCCTTTTCAGGCAGCTGCATCGTCACACCCAACGCACGGCCGCGCGGCACAATCGTCACCTTATGCAGGGGATCGCTCTTAGGCAGCATCCAGGCCACAACCGCGTGACCGGATTCGTGATAAGCCGTCGTGCGCTTTTCATCTTCGCTCATCACCATGCTGCGGCGCTCAGCACCCATCAAAATCTTGTCCTTAGCCTGTTCAAAGTCCACCATTTCAACGACTTTAGCGTCACGGCGGGCAGCAAAAAGCGCAGCTTCGTTGACAAGATTAGCCAGGTCTGCACCGCTCATGCCGGGCGTACCACGGGCAATTACTTCGGGATCAACGTCACGGCCCACAGGAACCTTCTTAATGTGAACATTCAAAATCTGTTCGCGGCCGCGCACATCGGGCAAAGGTACCACGACCTGACGGTCAAAACGGCCCGGACGCAAAAGCGCGGGGTCAAGCACGTCGGGACGGTTCGTGGCGGCAATCACAATCACGTTCGTGCCGGTTTCAAAGCCGTCCATCTCCACGAGCATTTGGTTCAAAGTCTGCTCACGTTCGTCGTTGCCGCCGCCAAGACCCGCACCGCGCTGACGACCCACGGCATCAATTTCGTCAATGAAGATAATGCAGGGGGCATTTTTCTTGGCGTTTTCAAACATGTCTCGGACACGGGCTGCGCCCACGCCAACGAACATTTCTACAAAGTCAGAACCGGAAATGCTGAAGAACGGCACCTTGGCTTCGCCAGCAATAGCCTTAGCCAAAAGCGTCTTACCGGTACCGGGGCTGCCCACGAGCAAAATACCGCGGGGAATGCGACCGCCCAAGCGTTGGAATTTTGACGGATCACAAAGGAAATCCACCACTTCCTGCACTTCTTCCTTGGCTTCATCGCACCCGGCCACATCGGCAAAGGTCACCTTGTTGTTGGTGGTGTCAAGCTTACGGGCTTTGCTCTTACCGAAACTGAACGCACCGCCCTTGCCGCCGCCCTGCATCTGACGCATAAAGAAAACCCACACGCCGATCAAAAGCAGCATCGGGAACCAGGAAATGAGCACCGTCATCCAAAACGACGGTTCCTCTTCAGGCGTACCGTAAACCTGCACCCCGTCTTTTCTCAAATCATCCACCATCCACAAGTCACCGGGACTCGTGATGACATACTTCTGACCTTCCACAGGCGTCACTGTAATTTCACGACCCTTGATATCCACGCGGGCAATCTTGCCTGCTTTGGCATCTTCCATAAATTGGGTGTAGCTCGTGGAGGTCGCCGCCGGCGTTGTGTCAGGCTCAAACTGTCTGAACACCGTAAAAAACACCAGCGCCAAAATAATCCAAACACCAATACGATTAAATAAATTTCGATTCAATTTTTAGGCTCCTTCGCCTTACCTGAGAGTGCACTTTACGCACGCAAAATCCAGACTGTTAAGGATACCGACAATTCCTTGACTTGGAAATATTTTTTAGCAGTTTTTAACATGTATCTGTTAACGTTTTTTAATGTGCTTGGCCACCATGTAAACCTCGGCCGAAGAGTCTCGGCTTGCCTCGGGTTTTCGGGTCAGCACCACCTTAAAGTGCTTCTTGAGCGTCTCCACATACTGAGAAAAACCGCTGCCTTGGAAAACCTTCGTGACAAAAACACCGTTGTCTTTTAAGTGCTCAAGACAAAATTCAAGCGCCAATTCGTTTAAAAGCAGGCACCGGGCCGCATCGGCTGCGGCGATTCCGGAAAGATTGGGGGCCATATCCGAGAGCACCAGATCGACCTGTTTGTCACCGATAATTTCAGTGAGTTTATCGGCCACTTCCTGCTCGCGAAAGTCTCCCTGAAGAAAGGTTACCCCGTCAATCTGATCCATCGGCAAAATATCCATGGCAATAATGGTGCCGCGCACCTCACCGTCTTTGCCGGCAAGCTTTTCACGCACCACCTGTGTCCAACTGCCGGGGGCAGCCCCCAGGTCCACCACACACATACCGGGACGGATCAACTTTTCTTTTTCATTGAGTTCAATGAGTTTATAGACCGAGCGGGCCCGGTAGCCCTCCTGGCGAGAACGCTTCACGAACGGGTCATTGATGTGGCGCTCAATCCACGCGCGGTTGGAGCGCAATTTTTTTGTTGCTACTGGCATAATTTTCTTTTAAAATTCGCAGACTTAAAATTTTTGCAATCTAATTAAAACCGTATTATGGCTGAACTTTTACTCGACCGCGACACTCGCCTTGCGCTTCGCGGGCAAGCCCACGGACTTGATCCCGTGGTGCTGCTCGGCGCCAACGGCCTCACTGAAGCGGTAATTAAAGAAATTGATCGTGCGCTGCTTGCGCATGAACTCATCAAAATTCGCGTTCCCGGTGATGAACGTGAAGAGCGCGAAGCAATTTACGCGGAAGTCGCCGACCGACTCAACGCGGCCCGCATTCAAATGATCGGCAAGCTCCTTGTGTTGTGGCGCCCGAATCCGGAAAAACAAAAAGAAGAAGCCGAACGCGCCAAGCGCCGCAAAATGGCTGAAGCCCGCCGCGGCATGCGAGGCGGTCCCACCGCTCACCGCAAAACCCGTGCTCAGGCTAAGGGCCGGACAACCAAAAAGGCTTTTGCCAATCTCTAAAATCAATGAAGGCTCGGCACTTTCAAAAAAGACCGAGCCTTTTGTTTCGGCAGCCGCCAATTGCGCTGCCGTTATTTTTCTCTTAGATGTACTTCACCGCCAGAATATCGTAGGCGCGATCACCGCCCGGGGCGTGAACAATCGTTTCATCGCCTTCGTACTTACCGATCAAAGCACGGGCAATGGGGCTGGAGATCGAGACCAGGTTACGCTTGATATCGCCTTCATCATCACCCACGATCTGGTAGGTCACTACTTCGCCCGTATCCTGATTTTCCAATTCAACCGTTGCGCCGAAAACAATGCGGCCGCCCGCATCAAGCTCTTTGGGATCAATCACCTGCAGGGAAGAGAGCTTGCCTTCCAATTCAGCAATGCGTCCTTCAATGTGACCTTGAAGTTCTTTTGCGGCATCGTACTCGGCATTTTCAGACAAGTCACCCTTTTCACGGGCCTCTTTAATTGCCTGAACAACCGCCGGGCGCTCCACGCTCTTTAAGCGCTTGAGCTCAGCCTTTAACAATTCGGCACCACGTACAGTAATGGGAATCGCCATAGTATTCTTTCTCTTTCCAAAATCAATAGATAACAAAGAAGCCCGAGCCTTTACATCAAGCCCAGGCGTTCGTTTTTACGGTGCTTATTTTACCCCAAAAAGCCCGTTGCTAAAACAAATTTTCAAGCCAAATAGTTTTGTAAAAATTGGCCAAATAGTTAAATTTGCCCATATTATGAATAAAGAGTACCGCAAAGAGTAGTTGATCAACTGTTAAAACAGAAACTTGAATCAATGGGCAAAAACGTTGCACTCATTAGCTTCCTTAAATGCAACCGCCGTCTTTTTTAATGATTTTGACAGCAAGCGGAAACTATGCCTACCGTCGAAAAGATGGTGTATTAGTTGTTCCGATTGGTTGTTTGAAGGTTTGAGAAGAAAAAAGAAGTAAAGTACACAAATATAAATAAAAGGTTATATTGTGTACTTTAGTTCACTTTCAGAAATTAACACAAAAAGTGTAGAAAAGTTCTCTACCGATAATTTTCCGGAGCTAATTCTCTCTCAATCAATTCAATCAGAATATGAATGGTTTTAATGTGAAGCTCCTGCACGCGATCAGCCCAACGACCGGCCGGCGTAACAATCGCCACATCCGCCTTTTGCGCCAAGGGGCTCTCGAACTTTCCGGTCAGTCCCACCACTTTCATGGATTTGGCATGAGCCGCTTCAACCGCATCAATCACATTGCCGCTGGTGCCGGAAGTGGTAATGGCTAAAAGCACGTCGCCCGGCTGCCCCACAGCCTGAACGTAGCGAGAAAATACGTCTCGGTAGCCATAGTCATTGCCCACACAGCTCATGTGCGAAGCATCGGCGATGGCGATGGCAGCGTAGCCCCGTCGATTACTTCTGAAGCGCCCCGTCATCTCTTCAGCAAAATGCATGGAGTCACAAAGGGAGCCGCCGTTGCCGCAGGATAAAATTTTCTTACCCGAACGAATGGCCTCGACCATAAGAGCTGCGGCATCCACAATGGCCTGCTGCGTATCGTCGGCCGCAATTAAGGCATCCAATGCGTCGCGTGCCTCAAGAAGCGCCGCTTTAACATGTTCTTTTGCCATAATCCTTCCTTTTTCACTATCCAATGCGATCAGCGGCGCGCAAATATCGCTCCCGCAATCGTATTGGCGTCCGTGTATTCCAATTCAACGCCCGCGGGAATCCCTCGAGCCAAGCGCGTGACCCGCACTTGGGGAGCTGCCGCACGCAGCGCCTTGGCGATAAAATGCGCCGTCGCATCGCCTTCAGGAGAGTAAGGCGTTGCAATCAGCACTTCACGCACCGTCTGATCGTTTCTCACACGCTGCAAAAGTTTCTCCAGATGCAGCTCTTGAGCCCCGATTCCCTTGACGGGAGAAACCAGTCCCATCAGCACAAAGTAAAGCCCCCGGTAAGCCATCGTCTCTTCGATGACTCGCTGATCAGCAGGGCTTTCCACCACGCAAAGCTTAGTGCGGTCGCGAGATTCATCGGCACAAATCGGACAAACCGCCTCGTCGCTTAACGTATTGCAAAGCTCGCAGTGCTTGACGGTTTTAAGAGCGCGCTCCAGAGCAGACAAGAGTTTTGCCGCCTGAGTTCTGTCGTCTGCCAAAAGATATTCGGCGATCCTTGAGGCTGAGCGCGGTCCCAGCCCCGGCAGACGCTTGAGCGCATCCACCAACTGGTCCAGACTGGGACTCATCGAACTCATCTTTTTCAGTCCTTAGAAAGACATTCCCGGAGGCAAGGGCATACCGGCTGTGGCCGCTGCCATCTTTTCCTTCGTGATCTGATCAATCTTTTCCAGGCAGTCTTTCGTGGCCATGAAGATCAAATCTTCGACCATGTCCACATCTTCCTGCAAAAGGCTCGGATCCACCTTTACGCTCTTTAAGGAGTGCTTGCAGGTCATCGTCACCTGAACGAGGTTGCCGCTGGCGCTGCCGGTCACTTCCAAGTGATCGAGCTCATGCTGCAGACGCTTGATATTTTCCTGAACTCTCGCGGCTTGCTTTAAGAGCGCACCCATATTTCCACGCATAATCGTTCCTTTCGTTAGATAGTTAAGAAATCTTCTTTTTTACCGACATCGCGTCAATTCTCGCATTAAAGCGCCGCGTTATCGTTCGTGCCAGAGGCGTTTTCTTCAGCGCCTCAATGGCTTCTTTGCGTTCAGCTTCGTCGGTAATGGTCACAAATTTATTTTTCCGATGTTCGGCTTCCTGCGCAAGTTTTTCTTCCCGCTTGAGTCGGTTGCGCTCCTGACTGATCGTGCGCGAGCGCGGTGTTTCAAACTCAAACTTAAAGCGCATCCTGCGTCCGAAAAGCGAATCCACAATACGCTGCACAAGCAGCATCGCCTTTTGGTTTTTCGGACGATTTTCAAACCGAGGATCCAACCTCAAAGTAATTAAATCGTCCTCAATAGAGACGCATTCGCTGCGCTCGAGGATATCCTTGGCGTAGCTTGCCGGATAGGTATAGCGAAGTTTTTCGTACCACAGGCGGCCGACTTCGGTAAATTCCGGAATCTCTTCTGCCGAATCGGCAAAATCATACTGATCCGCAAATGATTCTGCTGCGGGTTCAGGCTCCTGATCCGCTGCTTCCTGCTCGCTTACCTCATAGCCATAGTCTTCAATGGCGTTATCCATGTGTGATGCATACTCATCGTAATCATCCACATAGGGCACATCGTCATCTTCGGGCAAAGCAGGCTTATTCTCTGTTTGAGCCGTTTGGCGGACAGCCGGCTTTTCCCGACTGTCCTGATCAGACTCCCCCAGCGGGGCTTCCTCCCATGGTGCTGGTTCAGCGGTAACCGGTGCTTTCTCAACAGGCTTGACTGCAGTCTCTTCACGAGCAGGCTCTGCAACCTTTTTTTCCTCAGGCTTTGTCTGCACCTGAGGCTCTTGAGCCGTCTGGGCCTTGAAGCGCTCGGGCAGCTTCACCTGAACGCTGCCCGCCGGTTTAAAGGCAAGCATGCGCAAAAGCGCCATCGTAAATCCCGCATATTCATCAGGAGCGAGATTCATGTCGCCTCTGGCATTTAAAGCGATCTGATAGTAAAGCTGCACTTCCTGAGGCGTGAATGTACGGGCGAGCGCCAGTACGGCCTCGCGATCCATGTCATCGGCTGCAACGGCAGCCGGATCAAACTGCGCAAGCGCAATGCGGTGCAGTAACGAGGCAAGATCACGGATCGCCTGACCGAAGGACAAGCTTCGCATCGACATCTGATCGGCCACCTGCATCATCTCGTGGGCTTTGCCTTCGGCAAGGTAGCCCAGCAGCTTGATGAGCACGTCGCTATCCATCATGCCGAGCATTTCACGCACGCTCTCAAGCGTAATGGGCTTATCCCCGGCAAAAGCAATCGCCTGATCCAAAAGACTTAAACCGTCGCGCATGGAGCCCCGCGCGCCGACACCAAGAAGTTTCAGCGCAGCCGGCTCTGCCTCAATCTTTTCTTCTTTCAGAATGTGAGCCATGTGATCGGCCACTGTCTGAGGCGATACATTCTTAAGGTTAAACTGCAGGCAGCGCGACAGCACCGTCACAGGCACCTTCTGCGGGTCTGTCGTTGCCAAAATGAATTTCACATATTCGGGCGGCTCTTCAAGCGTCTTTAACATGGCATTAAAGGCGTGAGAAGTGAGCTGATGCACTTCGTCAATCATGTAGACCTTGTAGCGCGCGTTGGTGGGCGCGTACATTGCCTGCTCAAGAAGTGCCGTCATTTCTTCAACCGAGCGGTTGCTTGCCGCGTCCATTTCAATGTAGTCGACAAAGCGTCCTTCATCGATTGCGCGGCACGCTTCACAAACGCCGCACGGATGGTCAGTGACACCTCCCTTGCCGTCCGGTCCCACACAGTTAAGACTCTTGGCAAGAATGCGCGAGAGAGTCGTTTTCCCTACGCCGCGCGTGCCGGTAAAGAGGTACGCATGGTGAAGTCTGTTTTCACGCAGCGCATGCGTGAGCGCCTGAACCACAGGCTCTTGTCCCACCACACTTTCAAAGTCGTGAGGCCGCCACTTGCGGGCCAATACTTGAGAAGCCATAACCTTGTCCTAAGAACCTTCGGCAAAGCGGCTCAGCGCCTCACCTGTTAATCGGCACAGTCTCCAATCCTGCATGACTTTAGCGCCGACCTTTTCATAAAAACCGATCGCGGGCTTATTCCACTCGAGCACTACCCACTCAAAGCGACCGCACTTTTGCTCAACAGCCATCTTGGCTAAATGCCGCATGAGCGCCTTGCCATAGCCCTTGCCGCGATGCGCAGGGGCAATGAAAATATCTTCCAGATACAGACCGCGGCGGGTCAAAAATGTCGAGAAGTTATAGAAGTAGAGCGCAAACCCAACAGGCTCCCCATCTTCGTAGGCAATCAATGCATGAGCGGAAGCCGGCTCTTCAAAAAGCTCGCGATGGACATCCTCAACCGTGGCGCTCACCTCATGAAGAAGCTTTTCATAATCGGCCAGACGCCGAATAAAGTCTAAAACCAACGCACAGTCTTTTTCTTCTGCCGGACTAATTTCAAACATTTGTCACTAACCACTCAGAGAACTTTTAAACAGGAGAAGTTTAGCGGAAAAGGCGCTCGGAGTTGGCATACTATCGTCGCTATTTTCTTAAACCGATAGTTCAAGCACCATATCGTAGAAAACTCGGGCAGCCAAAAAGAGAAAAAACGCACCGCCCACACAATTGATGACTTTGGCGGCTTTGGGAGTTGAAAGCAGGCGTCTGAAATTTGACGCGATCCACCCGTAGCCGCAATGGATCACAAACACAATGCAAAAATAGGTCACTGTCATCAGGCAAACCTGTGGGACGAAAGCCAGCTCGTGATCGATAAACTGCGGAAAAAGCGACACAAAAAACATGATGAGCATGGGATTGGTCATCTGAAGCGTCACGCCCTGCAGCCACAAAGAGCCCTTCTGAAGGACAGAGATTTTCACTTCTTTTTCTTTGACCGCCAAATCAAAGCTAAAGGGCTTGGCGCGAAACAGCCGTACGCCCAAATACACCATATAGAGCGCCCCCAGTCCCTTGATCACTTCATAGGCAGCAGGCGATGTGGCAATCAAAATGCCAAGACCTGTCGATGAAATTGCCGCCATCACCACGGTCCCCGTTGCCGTGCCGAGAATCACATAAACAGCCGTGCGCAGACCGTAGCGAATGGAGCTCGTTAATGTCATTAAAACGCCGGGCCCCGGAGTGGCAACCGTCAATGCTGAAGTGATCAGAAACAAAGAAAATAAAGAAGTATTGAGCATGATGGGTCGAACTCTTTCTTTACCCGAGGAATCATAACAACTTGAATCACTGAATTGAAAATCGAACCAAAAAGCACTTTAAAGTTTCAATATTCGATATTAACTTTTTATCAGCAAAGCATTATCTTTATTACTCATTGTATTTATTGAATTTTTTACAATTTTGCTTGCTGTATATTTGCAAAAACGCTTAATCATTTTTTTAAAAAACGCTTAATTTTTTCCATTTCAATTGGTTTAGAAATTTAAAGAGGACGAATCTGTCGATGCAAACGCCTTCAGACACCTGAATTGGTTCAGGGACAATATCGCGAAAGAAAGAAAATTCAAGTCGTTTGTACTCTATAGCGGTCAACTTGTCAGACAATTTAGCCATTCCATTGGCTTATCTTTGGCTCTAAAAAGGCTGTTTTGAGCATGGTCTGCCGAATGCTTTGTTCAGCCGAGCAGTCATAGCAACTTGAAAAACCGAATTGCCATGAGCGTCATGAGTGCCAAAAGCGCACCGCCCGCAAAGCAGTAACTTGCTCCAAAGAAGCCCCACAAGGCGCCTGCCGCATCAAGCGACTGACGAAGACCATAAGCCGCTCCGCCTATCCTCTCATCGGTCACCTCCGCACCCTCGAGTGTCAACTTTTTCCAGGACAAGACAGGGGCAGCAACGAAAAAAAAGACCGGAGTCCGAAAAAGGAATCCGGCCGGAAAAAATGGAGAAGTACGGATGTCTTTTAATTCTCCATTGCGGATAGGTCCCACCGGGCTTCGTAGGTGGACGATTTCACATTCAAAAGCCCCAACACTGTGTGATAGAGATGGTCATGGGTAACCGTTTTCTGGATGTTTTTCTCAATAACAGCTTCAGAAACACCATAGTCTTCTTTAAACCCATCGGATAACCACATCACCATCGGCACAATTTTTTGCACATCAGGCGACACGTAGTACGGTGCTCCATGTAAAAACAGACCGTTTTCACCCAGGCTTTCCCCGTGATCGGAAATGTAGATAAAAGCCGTATCCACTTCTGTTTTCGAGGACAGTGTCTCAATAAGACCGACAAGCACTCGGTCGGTGTAGCGGATGCTCGCGTCATACGCGTTGACAATTTGCTCAGATGAGCAGCTTCTGAAACTGGGGTCTGTGCACACAGATCCGAAGACCTTATCCTTGTCTTCCGAGCGATGATCGTAGGCCGGACCGTGTGAGCCCATCATGTGCAAAACCAAGACTTGGCGTTCTCCGAATTTCAGGTGTGTCATGCGGTTTTTCAGATCCTCGACAAAAGCCAAATCCATGCACTCGGCGCCTTTGCACGAAAGATCCACTTGATTCAAAAAGAGTCTCTTGACTCCTTCACTCGTCCCCTTGCTACCCGACTGGTTATCAATCCAGGTGACATTAAAGCCTGATCGCTGCAAAAGTGAGGGCAACGCCTCTTCAGACAAAATGCGCTCGCGATCATAGTCACGGCGACCCACGCGGCTTAGCATACAAGGCAGCGACACATCGGTACTCGTGCCGCAGGCTTCAACCTTCGGGATATTGATAATGTCGCCTCTGGCTGCCAGAAGCGGTGTGGTTTCGCGGGCATAACCTGCCAACTGCCAGTTAGCAGAACGGGCTGTTTCACCAATCACCAACACAAAAACTGTGGGTCTTTTTGGTGCCGTTGTTGCTGCCGGATTAATGTCAACAATGATGCGTTCGCGAGGTCCTCCCGTACTTTTATCACGCAAAAGTGTCGACGCGGTGGAATACACCGTGTTAAACGGCGCAATCATGTAGCGGAGGCTTTTATCGTTTCTCATCAAAGCCGAAAACGGCTGTAATTGACTCAGTAACAGCACAATACCGAGTAAAAGCGCAAGTGCTGCAAGTCCCGCCCGACGGCACCGTTCGCTAAAGGCGGTTTTTCCCGTCTCACCCGTACGCAGAAGAAGAACCGAGGGGATCACCAGGAACGTACACAAAAGAGCCGACGAGACTGACAGATACATCTTCGCCTCGCGCGAGTCCGTTTCAAGGAAATTACGCACCATGTCGGGCGTCATCGTGGTGCCGTAAAGCAGTGAGGCAAAAAGCGCAGTGACACCCGAAATCGACAAAATCAAAATGAACAGCTGATAAAGTCTTCGCGGCAGAATTCCCAAAAGTTCAATCACAGCAACCGCAACGCAGAAAAAGCTCAGGCCCAAAGCCGCAGACAAAAGGAGCGTCTGGGTGATCGTAACGGGATCGCTTCCTGCCGAAGCAATGAGCGCACGCCAAAAAGGCACGTCAAAGACAACAGTCCACAAAAGCGCAGTGAGCAGCACCTGCTCATGAAAAGAGTGAGCAGGCATGACGTTTTTAAAACGTTTCAGAAGATTTTTTCGGTCAAAAATGACAACGTAAAAAACGGCGCAGACAAGCCAATTCATCAGCATCGTGGCTACGTTGTGTGACAGAAAATGCGCCCCCTGCATGGTGCGGGCCATGGCGCAGATAAAACCGAAAACAAAAACGCCGACCAGAGTCCACCTTGCCAAAGACTGATGGCGGTCCCTTAAGGCAAAGTAAAGAGCAAAAAGACAAAAACCGGAAGCCGCGTGACCGCCCGGCCAACATCTGCCCGGCTTATATACAAAAGACCACTGAGGGTCAGTAATCGAAGCCGAGCCGCCGAACTCTGTGACCGACCAGGGGCAACTTACGCCGGTTACCTCCTTGAGCCATACAACCAAAAGAACGCTGACAGCCATTGCCGCAAAGACGTAACAGTAGCGCACAAAGGTATCTCGATTGAAATTAGCGCTTTGGCGGCGCAGAGCCCCCCGAATAATTTGATAGAGTAAATACAGCGCAATGACAATCGGAACTGCCTTGGCCCCCTTATGCAGCACTTGGGTAAAAAAGTCATTACCGTGCCAAGGCCAATCCCCGTTAACCCAGAAAAGTCGACTCACCGCCACATCGAATTGATGCGGCGGAAAAAGAATTAAAAATGCCAGGCACCAAAGCGGCAAAACCAACCAGATCCACGGATTGTATGAACGAATGCCGTTTTTCATTATTTACACTGAAATTACTTGAATTAGCACAGGTGACACTATCGTTCAGCAACGGATAAATCGGCGTTAAAATGATGTCAAAATTCTGTCAAACCGATTGATGGCAATCAATGACGGTTATGTTCGCAAGGACAGAAGTTCAAAGCAGTAGGACGATTGTGCAGACTGAAAACAAAGGCGGTTCTTTTTAGTGAGGTCATAGTGTCTTTACCTATTTTGGTAGTTGATGATAACGTGGACATCCTTTATAACATTCGGGATTATCTGGTTATCAAAGGGTTTTCGGTTGAAACCGCTGTGAACGGAGCCGACGCGCTTAAGCGTTTGATGTCGGCATCCTATAGTCTCTGCGTACTCGACATCGGATTGCCCCTCATTGACGGTCTGTCCATCTGTCAGCAGCTCAGGCGCAACGGCAACAACATTCCCATCTTGATGCTGACCGCCCGCGACAGCATCGATGACCGTGTCCGCGGTCTGGAAGTCGGCGCAGACGACTATCTGATCAAACCTTTCGCTCTTAAAGAATTGGCTGCCCGCATCGAGGCGCTCCTGCGTCGGACATACGGTAATCAAAAAGATGTACTTCAAGTGGCCGATCTCGTGTTTAATCTGCAAACACTTCAGGTCACCCGCGCGGGCACATCAATCAGGCTCAATCCGACGTGTTTAGCCATTTTGAAAGAATTGATGGCGAAAAGCCCTGCCGTGGTAAGTCGTTTGCGCCTGGAGACGGTGGTCTGGAACGGCTCGCCGCCTGACTCCGACAGCCTCAGAGCCAACCTCTACCTTTTGCGTCGGGCTGTGGATAAACCTTTTGACAAAGCTCTCATTAAAACCCATCCCGGCATGGGTTGGTCGTTAGGTGAGTAAAAAATGAAAACACTGAAGCGGTTCGGATTGGCGCGTCGTATTCTCGCAGGATGGATGCTGCAGACGGTTCTTATTGTATTGCTGTTTTCTGTGGCCATGCATGAGCCCACAGAACTCATGGAAGACAATCTCGTGGACGATATCCTTAGAGACGAATTGACTATTCTCGTCAATGAAATTGAAGCTGGCGAAGATTTTGTTTTGCCAAGTTCCATGCAGTTTTACGGCAACGCTCCGCAACTGCCCGCCATCCCTGACAAATACGCTGTTTATCCGGACGGTTACCAGGAAATCGTCGACTCTGATGATTCCTCTTTTTTATACAAGATAACCGTTAACGGTCACGCATACGTTTTGGTACGAGACCAGTATGACTTTGAGCGCAGTGAGCAGATTTTCAAGATTCTGATTGTGACTTGTGCCACACTGATTTTCATTTTTTGCGCCTGTTTCGGCTATTGGTGGATCCGCAAAAAAATCATGACCCCGATTACCAATCTGTCCTCTGAGGTTCGCCAAATGGCGAAATCTCAACGCTACAGACCGCTTAAAGGCGAAATCACCGATGATGAAATCGGTGATCTTGCCAAAACCTGCGATAACACTTTAAGAAGCTTTCACGAGGCACTTGCGCGTGAAAAGCTCTTTACGGCCGATATCAGTCATGAATTGCGTACCCCATTGACCGTGATTCAAACAACAGCCGAACTGATGCAGCTTTATCCGTTAACAGATAAACAGGCCAAACAAGTTGAGCGGATTCTTAAGTCCGCCCAATCAATTGAAGAGATGCTGACAGTCTTTTTACAGATGGCTCGAGGCGGCGCTATTGAGTCTGGCTCTTCAACTGACCGTGTCTATGACATCATCTGGAATACTGCAAAAAATTGGGAAAAACAGGCTCAGAGCAAACATCTGAATTTAAGTATTCAAAGTCAGGCACCCTGCCCCGGCCACTACTCGCCGATACTGCTTGGCACTGTGGTTAATAATCTTCTGAAAAATGCCGTGCTTTATACGCAAACGGGACAGGTTACTGCACGAGAATTAGCTGACGGCTTTGAAATTATTGACACGGGAAGCGGCATCCCCAAAGAAATCCAAGAGAAAATTTTTATGCCATTTGTCCGCGGTACTGAGAAAACGCCGGGAAGCGGTATGGGCCTGTCGATAGCCAAACGCATTTGTGATCGCTTAGGCTGGAAGATCGAATTGCTGGACGCTGAAAAAGGCACCCATTTCAAAGTGACCCTTATTCCTGGAAATCCTGTAATGCCGATGGACAAACGAAGCAGTAACGTCTAAAAAGTGCGGGCCGAAATAGAAATGGCGAAACTTTTAAGTGCTACTAACTTGAAAAAGTAAAAATATTTTTCATTTGTTTTTCAACTAGTTATAAAAATTAAGCAAAAACTTCATCTAAGTTGAATCAGCAAAAAACAAGTAGCGTTAGTAGTCTGGATAGCAGTTTATAACGATGATAAAACAGGACTAAGTAGACTATTCATCGGGAAAAATTATGCCTAAAAAGCTGTTACATTAACTAAAAAAATTGTTGAGCAGTACTGCAATACCCTACCCGTCTCCAGATCTGGTCACCGACTGAACTATCGAACTAATGTGATCTCTCCAATGACATTGTCTATAAATCTAAACAAACGAACTTTTGGACCATCGTCCCCAAACCAACGATGAGAGCTGTCATCAATCCAAATAAACTATTCCAAGCGGTGTCTTCACCGTTGTAGAGAGTGAAACTGGAGCGTGGGCGATTTAGACATAACCCATCACGTTGTAGATATTGCTAGTTGAAAATCTCTGTTGCGCTTTTTAATGTCCTTAATACCCCTACTCTTAAACTCAGCAGGGAATTTGTCGCGATGTGCTCTGTCTTTATTTCTATGGGTTAAAAAATTGAAATTTTTGAGTCGAAAAGACCGTAGTTAACGATACAAAGTGGCTATGCTGATTGATAACAACATTTATGCCTGAGCCAAATGTAGTGAACCATTATTGAGTTGCTCAAGAACAGGTATTATGAGACTTGACTCCTTTTTATTGCGAAACACGAAGTACATCCCTTCTTTGGAGAAACGAAAGGAGTCGAAATAGTACGGAAATTTGTCTCAAAATCGCTGAAACAAACCAGTCTCAAAGTCGCTGGTTAGTAACACGGCGGGTTTTCTTTTGCTCCAAATATCTACTTCTGATAACTTTTGATACACTGACTCTAGCTGACGACCGAACTTTAGATAACCCAGCACCGGGTGATTGTGAGGTAGCGGATTGGTTGGGAGAGGTGGCCGTTGGTGCACTCGGAGCCTTGGCTCCAATCCCGTCAGCTGTAACAGTGAGATTGTTCAAAATAATAATTTCAACAGTCTGTTTCCTTTAATTCTTAGGATCAAGGCACTCAATCCATTTTTGCATAATCCACGGTTGTTGGCACTTCATCGCATCGCAATAATAGGGTAGAGAGAATATGTTCATATTTCGGATAGCTTGGCAATAGAAACCCTCTCGATGAATTCTTTGATTTAACGCCAACATGCCACCAGAGGCGTCACCGCACAAAGCAATAAAATCCGGATTTAAGTTCGTTAATGTTTGCGAAGATATCTCATCAAAATCAATTACCCCTTGCATTGGACTTGATGGCCTGTCATCGGTAAGCACATTTTTTACGTTTAGCGGAACGATAAACTGACTAAGTTCTGATTGAGCAGAAAGTGCAAAATGGTAAAGTTCATCGGTAAATGGGTGTCGGACTGATAAGAGAATCAGTGCTTTTCTGATTGGTGTGCATAACCGGTCATTAATCAATCGATATTTTTCATCAAAGAGTTTAATAGCTCTCCGGGCACGGGCTTGTTCGCCAAACAATTCCCCTGCTCTCTGTAAAATCTCTTGGGGACTGCCGGTAACATCTAGGACCAAGGTTTTAATGCCAATTTCTTGAAGTCCAGTCTTTAAAACAACCGGATTTAATTCTGGGCGCCCGTTGTCTTCGAGCAGAACATAGTCCATTGATTGCTTTTCCAAAGCTTTTGTCAAAATTCTTCTGTCATTGAGTACACAAGCCGTACATTCCAAGTGTTTCTCATATGGATGATAGGTGTGCATATTAGGAATATCGGATCCAATTAAGCCTTTGGCATAAATTTTCATCGATGACAAAGTCTCAATAGCCGTATCCCCAATGAACACAGCATTTTCATAACGAGGGAACGGGATGTAGAAGTTTGGAATCTGAGACATAAAATTGTTCCATTTCAAAAATTAAATCGGCTTTGTTTTTTAATTGCTGTTGATGAGTGACCAATATGACCGAAGTCTGAGGCAAATCGGTTTTTATGCAATCGAGCATTTGTTGGGCAGAGAGATCATCTAAAGCAGACGTGGTTTCGTCCAACAAGAGAACCTTAGGCTTCGCGATCAATGCTCTGGCGAGCATTATCCGTTGCTGCTCTCCGTTACTGAGTCTGGATGTCCAATCATCGGTCTCGTCAATCTGGTTAAACAAATTAGCTAATCCAACCCGATTGAGAATTTTCTTGGCTAAATCGTTATTTAAAGTTTCAGGCAATAACGGATAAGATAAATTGGCCCGTAAGGAGCCATGAAACATATACCCCAATTGAGAAATCCAAAGATAATTTTCCGAAGACCGGATTTGACCGGTAAAGGACTTATTAAAGCCCGCTATGGTTTTGATCAAAGTGCTTTTTCCACTACCCGATGGACCGCTAAGAATAGCTAGGGTACCTGATGGGATGCTCATATGAACATAGGCCAAACATTTTCCAATAATGGGCAATTTAATATCGACAGACAAACCTTCGTTGTTTTTCCAATCGAATTTGGAGTTTATTTCTTCTACCCTTTGCTCAACATCGTGCATGCGATTTTGCAATTGATTTAGACGTTCGTAAACAGCAACCAAACGCGCTAATTCCGGATAAGACATGGCAATCCAGGACAGGGAACGGGCAACATCGACAAAGGCACTTCGAATTTGCATCAATCCGCCTAACTGGATGACGCCGGTGAATAAACTGGGTAAAGAGAAAAAAATCGGAGTCAGATGTGTTACCTGACCTACGCCTACGGAGAAGAAGTCTAAGTCTCTGCGTTTTTTAACCAACGATATCAAGACATTCAATAAGACGGTAAAACGATGCTGTAACTGTGCGCAGTCAGCCTCTGCCGCCCGGGCTCCGGCTACAGCTTGGGCAAAACGTCGTTTTTCAAGCAAAGCCGCTCTGAAGTCTGCCTCTCGTCTTTGACCTTCATAATTTAGATTTTTAAGTTTTCGGCCAATTAAGTGCGTAAAAAGCGTTTCCAATGCTGTATAAACCAGACACACCCAAAACATATAGCCGGGAATTTTGTAGCCGAACACAGAAATAGATCCGGAAAGATTCCATAAGATGACCGAAAAACTGCCGATTGTCAGCAGAGCATTAAATAAACTGATTGCTAATGACAATGACAAATTGATTAGTTCTTTAATATCTTCTGCAATACGTTGATCAGGATTATCCGGTTCAGTCCTTGATTGTTGAAGGTGGTAGATCGTTCCTTCTTTTGAAAGCCAGTTCTTAAGAAAAATAGCCGTAAGATCACGTCTAGCAGCCAATGCCAGACGATTTTGAGCATAGTTGGCGGTTACCAGAACAACAATAATCGTCGCACACAGCCAAATAAAATCGAAAAGTGCCCGATAAATCGCCTCTTTGTCAACTACCTGCAGAGCATTGTAAAAACGACCGTTCCAGTTATTGAGTTCAATAGCTAAGTTAATGTTGAAAACATATGCACCGATTACGAAACACAATAATGCCCATAATCGCCATTGTTTCCGATTAAAAAAGCAATGAATCAGGAGCGATTTAAGACCGAAAGACAATTGCAAACAACCCGATCGTTAAACAGAAAGATGAGGGAAAACTATCTGAAAAGAAAGTTTCCCCCGATTTTGAAATTAGAATGTAGCGGAAATCCAAGTACGATAAGTACGAGAATAACCATAACCGCCGTTCAAATATCTGTATTTCTTATTGCCGATATTATCCACAGCGAAGTTAATGGCAATATCCGCGAAACCGGGAATTTCAGGAGTCCAGGAAGCACCAATGGAGTGCGATGCAAAACCAGCATAGTCCTTATATTCTCCGGAGCCATAGACAGTTTCTTCACTGCTCTTACCACCCTTGTAAGCACGCAAACGGTACCATGCATTTAAATCCCAAGGATGATACGTATATCCCGCTCTGAAAGCGGCTTGTTGAGGAGTGATGCCTGCGATTTTTTCTCCTGTATCCTCATCCTCTGCATGCAAATAACCATAAGAGGCATGGAAGTCAAAGTTTCCGATCAAATAATCGGCCGATAGTTCAAAACCTTTTTTGAGAGCGGAACCCACATTGTCAATGGAGTAGTAGAGAATCATATCTCCACCCGGCGTCATTTCCATATCACCGGTCAAGCCTGCCACAATGAGATTTTTGATCTTATCGCGAAAAACACTTGCTCTGAAGCTCAACTTATCTTCTTGAGCAAATACATTTTTAAAATCGCCATTCACACCCAATTCAAGATTCAATGACTCTTCTGGTTTGACGTTCGAATTAGGCAATACCACAGAGTACATGCCGTAATCGGCATAATCCATGGCTGTATACAATTCATCCAGGAACGGCGGACGATAACCTGTCTGTGCGGAGAAATAAACGGATAATTCATCTGTCGGCGTGACCGTAAATGTGATCCCCGGCGTAACCTTGGAGTCTGTCTGTCCTTCTAATCCGTACTTGTCTTTTTGACCGCTCTTGGGGGTACGATCATAATAAGAGAATCGTACAACAGGCGTGATCGTTAAATAATCATTGAGTGAATATTCATCCTGAATAAATACCCCGGCATCCAGTCCTTCAGAATCCGGACGGCTTTCATCCGAGAGACCAGAGGCATTTTTTGAATGCTGTTTTGTTTGGGAAACATCAAAACCATAGGTTAAGACGTGTGTTCCGCCCAACTCAAAAATGGATGTGTTCTGCACATTACCGCTATAGGACTCAAATTCATCGCTAAAGTAGGCTTCCGGATTGTATGTGCGGTTATCGTAAGAGTTGTCCATCTTGGAGTATTGCAGATTGACTTTAAGGTCAATCCAATCCCCGTTTCGATAATCCCAAGAGCCCGTTACCCGATGCTGTTTAAGCTCATAAAACATCCGGTCATTGGCCGGACCGGACCATTGTTGAGGTTTATCGTACGAGTACCCAAAGGTAAAACGGTTATCTTGACTAGGTGAAACAGTTAATTTAGCCATGACAGCGTCATATTGGGAATCTCTTTCGGTAGCTGAGCGTCTACCAGTATTTGATAATGAAATCTTAGAACCGTCACGTCTTGAGTAACCAATAACGGCATCGTAGATACCATGCTGACCGTAAACAAAAGCGGATCGATTCCATTCCCGCGATGCGCTGTTATAGCCGGTTTTGAGCTTGGCGCCATAGGATTGACCCGGTTTTAACAAGTCTTGTGCTGTTTTTGTTGTGACCGACAAGGTCCCGCCAATACCGCCGTTGCCGTACAAGGAACTGCCGCCCCCTCTTCTCACTTCAACCTGTTTAACCATTTCTGGATCTACGAAAATAAAGGCGGGACGATTACCGCTCATCGTGTAGTTATCTTGTCGAACTCCATCAATCAAGTAAGTAATCTGGTCTCTATCCGATCCGCGGATTGAAATACTGGAGTACACCGGACTTTCCGGGGAAACCACATCAACATTAGGGATGTCAAGCAAAGACTCCGCTATCGTACTGATGCCCTCTCTATCCATCGTCTCAGAGGTGACCACTTCCACGGAAGAAGGCGCTTCGTTTAGCGTTTTCGCTGTGCGAGTGGCCACTACCACGACAGGCTCTGCACGATACTTATCAGATTGCTTTTCAACTTCCGAAGATTCTTGCGCTTGAATCTGAGCGCTAAAACCCACCAATGGAATGACTGCTGACAGTGCCAGCACTAAAGTTTTCCGCTTAGGAAACCGTTTGGGAGACGAAGATTTTTGCGTTGACATTTGCTTTCCCTATAATGAGAATGAGAATCGTTATTGCGAATTGTAACTTAATTCTATCTTTTGTAAAGAAAAAGTTACAGGGGTGATGCATACGCCAGCCCGCGAATTATCTCTTGTTCGTTATTTTGATAAGCACTCAACAGCGAAATCCGCGTTATTGAATCGGACTACCCACTACGGTTTCGTCGCAGACTTTTTCCCGGTTTGCATCTCTTCGTTGGCTTGAGCCTTGCTAATGATGTTGTAGGCCAATTTCGACAGCACCGTTCGTCCGGCCAAGTAATCCGCATTGCGACAATGCATTCGATCTTGATTAAAGGTGACATCCAACACCCAGTGCAGAATGTTTTCGATGGCCCAATGACTTCTTATGGTCTTTAGTAGCAATTGAGCAATGTATTGCTCATCAAAATGCAACGACGAAATGAAATAGCGCTCATCGTAGCGGATCTCGCCTGTGTTTTTAATTACCGTTTCTGTCGCTAACTTGATCATGCAACCATCATCAAGGCCCGGCCACTTCTTCAAAACGTCCTGATATATCGGCCCATCCATTAATGAGCCGGGTAGAACCTGGATGCGACGGGTTTCAATGCGACAGTGATCGCTATCGAGGGTTTGATTGTCTTTGATGAGCTGTGACGGTTCTGTTCTAAACCATGCCTTGACAAGATCGAACAATGCCTGTTGATTATCTTTGACCGCCACACAATAATCAGCCCCCTTTTGCACGATTTTTTGCACCAACTTCGTTTGTGTATTCAGGGCGTCACAAGTCACTACGGTGCCTTTAATATCCAAAGAATCGATCAAGTCGGCCGCATGGGTGATCTCATTTTCCTTTTCTCCGATCACTCTTTGTTCCAGACAAAGTTGATCATCGGAGTCATAAACGTTTAAAACGTATTGACCGCGGGGTTGAAGCAGCGTTTTAGACGCTTTAACCGATTGCCCGTCAAGCGAGACAACACGATGTTTAATGGGGTTGAGCAACTGCTCGGTAAATCGTTTAATCAATTGCTCGGATTGTTGTTTACCAATTAACTTAATCAACCGTCTGACCGTGTCATGAGAGATGTCCCGATCGGGAAAATCATCAAAATATTTTTTCAAAACCGCTCGGTTGCTGGCCCAGTATTGAGCGATTTGATAGCAAGAAGTGTAGCCGGCCATGGCGACTAACACAACAACCAGCAGGGTTAAATCCAAGGGATAGACGACATAGAGAGGGTTGCGGGAATCCTTGAGCTCAGCCAGAGCTTCAGGGATGCTTTTCTTTTTACGCCCCTGCCCCGATTCGGTAGGAATCATCTTGTTGAGATCGGTTTCACCAGGAGGGAGTTTGCCGACCAAACGGGAGCGGATCTTACGGCTGTTTTTAATTTTGGGATCGTAAACGCTGGTGACTTCCAAGACGTAGTACCAACCATTTTTCTGCTTGGAACGAACCAAGCTGACGTGTTCTTTAGGATTTTCAGAACGTGGACGGGACATAATAGAACTTCGAATCGTGAACCTTTGAAATAATTACGAGATGGATCACGATATAAAGAAGAAAAAACATCGAATTTTTTCAAAATAATCAAAAAGATCCAATGTCTTTACCTGACTTCCCGTTTCACTAGTTCCATGAGGACTTGATTCACGTCAAGTCCTCTCTCTTTTCAAAAAAATCCTCTTTATTTTCAATACATTGATAGGCGAAGAAGTCTGCAAAGACTTTTTGTCTGATCGAATTGGCTTATTCGTGCCGTTTGACGACAGTGAATGTCTTAGCGCTGATGGATATGAATCTATTTGCTCAAGAATTGGAGAGCTCCAAAGCATCTTCAATTTGAAAAATATCATTCGCATGAGTGATATCTTTCCTAGAGTTGAATTTGACCTCCAACGTAAATTGAACGATGGAAGCGTTGGTTGTGTATCAACTGGCGTTTATTCATTACTCATGGAATATGTCGGAGATTCTTTCCCGGCGTATCAAGCATTGGTGGCTGAACAAACGGAAGTATTCAACTCACTGTTTTCGTGTCAATACTTGCCCTTACACTCAATCCCAAACAAAGTAGCCAATCAAATTGGTGTTGCAAAAGTTGATGGGATTGGTTGGTGTGTCGACCTGTTTGAGGAAGGGACGTTGGAGCCATTCATTACATATTTGGCAAAATCGCCCTCAATTGCTGAAATTGTTAAGCAACATGAGATCTGGTGCCATTACCGTCAAGAATCTTGCAGACGTCTCTTGAGAGCTTACGAAGAATTGATGCGTGACTATCAAAAATGGTCATCCGATACTAAACATTAACATCAAAACTAAAGGTGATTCACAAACGTGTTTCACCTTTCAACTTAAATATACGTTGCGCAAAAACCACAAAAAAAAGCTAAAGTTTGATTTAATACGTTAGTAGTCTCTTTAGTAGTTTGATTTTGAATTTCTTTTAAAATCAACGAGATAGACACTCAAAAAAAAGAAGTGGCGAGCCTTATCCTCGGCACTACATTCACTTCGCTGTGGCTGCTCCGTTCCCGGCCTGACCAGGT